>NZ_VLTE01000057.1:0-117106 GCF_007558965.1 Bacillus sp. HY001
CGTTGTAGTTCAATCAGCTTTAGGGATTGCCCGCAGTTAACCCTCACTACTAGCCAATCACTTGACTAGCAGGGCTTACTGATATATTTAATTAACTTCCATTATAATTGGTTAAATAAATCGTAACAGTTAGTTACCCTTCTCGTTGTATTGTAATCATATTAATCACTATATTAAGTATAATGGATAAAATTAAAAAATTGAAATTAATTCTCATCTCAATTTAAGTAGAAAACCTACTACCACTTGTGTAAAAACAAATAGTTCATTATCCTTAAGCTATATAATCTCATTTGTTCGGAGGGAACTATGTTACAAAAATTCGGTTTCTCACAATATGAAAGCCAAGCTTATGAAGTTGTCGTATCAAGTAACGAACCACTAGATGCTACAACGATTGTGAAGCACTCTGGTGTTCCAAAAGCAAAAATATACGAAGTGCTAGCACGCCTGATCGATAAAGGGATGGTAATGGATTCTGTTTCAGAAAAGAAAAAGTTATATACAGCATTACCACTCAAGCTAGCAATTGAAAAATTAACGACTGAATTTCAATCAAATATTAAAGACTTGGAAACGAATATATCCAAAAAATCATTTACAGATGATCGTGTGTGGAGCTTAAAAATGCAATCTTCTATTCGAGTTCAAAGTAAAGAACTCATCGAAGGTGCAAAAAAATCCATTCTTATTTCAGCTTGGAATGATACTCTTTCTGAATACCTTCCTATACTAGAAGAAAAAGCAAAACAAGGCGTCCACATCGAGTCTCTTATAGTTGGAAAAGTAGAAACGAATTTAGAAAACATGCATTTTCTAATTCCAGCTGAAGAACCTAACGCATTAGAGCGCTATTTACTACTCGTCGTTGACGACCGCGAAATTTTATTTGCTGGTGTAGAGCAACAATCATGGCAAGCAATGAAAACAATGTCACAACCTTTCGTGAAGTTCTTCATAGAATTTTTCTATCACGACGTTGCACTTGCAAAGATTACCCAGAAACACCATGATCTCTTTATGCAAGATGAAGAAATTAAGAGTTTGTTGAGGAAATTGCGGTATTAATGCATGCGATTAAAAAACAAAAAAGCATCTAGTACGCCACTAGATGCTTTTTTCTAACTATTGTAATGCAACCTTAATTTCAACGTTGCTGAAGTTTAATGGTTTGTAAATTAAAGTTAAATTGTTATCGCCTTTTTTCGCTTCAAATACTACTTTACCAGCTACTTTACCACCAGCTGCAAGTTCGCCTGATTTTAAAGAATCGTTTAATGTAAATCCTTCTACACTTGTGTTAACAATTACATTATCACTATTTTGCATAGAGAAATACATGTTGTTGTAAGGAAGATTTTTTTCGCCTACGTTCTCGAACTCAACATTTGCAATGACATATTCAGAACCTTCTGGTGCATTCGAAAACTCTCCTAGAGAATCTTTCTTTTCAACACCTGTAACTGTCATTTTATAACCTTTTTGCTCGATCGCATCTCCAACTTTAAAATCTTTCTTAGTCTCAGTTGCTTTTTGTTCTGTTTTTCCTTTGCTATCTACTTTCTTAGGCTCATCATTGCCTCCAGTAGCTGCTCCAATCGCGATTACTGCTGCTACGATTCCACCGATAATATAACGTTTTTTCATTTTGTAATGCCCTCCATGATGTTTATTCTAGTTGTCTATTTTAAAGTCTTCATATATATAATCTTTATTTGTCACTATAGTCATCGGATTCTATCTTTTTACTCATTTGACTATACTGTTTAGCGTACATTCGTAACGCTTCTTTCATAATCCAGTTCTTCGGTTTTTCTTCCAAAAACTCAATTATATCTTTATCTTTTTCTTTGTGTAGACGTAAAGGTGTTTGAATATATTCACTCATGTGCTCACTCCATATTGATAAGTCTCTCGTTCACCCTGTGATTTTTTCTTGAAGAATCTTACACAGTGAATAATTTTATATCTTAATATATAATTTTTATGGTGAATAAAAGTTATTTCATATTAAGGTTCACAATCACTTGATAACATACTTTCCAAAGTGATTACTTCATAATTTTTCATATAGAATTACTAGATTTAAACTCTCTTCGATATCTATAAGAGTTTCTGCTTCATTCATTACATATTACAATCATACTAGGTACCGTTCAAAAATGATTTGTATTTCTAACATATGTATCATTTCAAGTGACATTTTATAGGATGCTCGTCTAGCACAGCATTGAATATAACATTCGTCACATACATTTTCAATACTTCTAGTCATATTCGATATATTTTGAAATCATTTGATTTCATTTTGAATACAAAAAGGAGTCTAGTTCTTCACCTAGACTCCTTTTTATTTTCCTCTTTTATCTCCGTCAACAGCTCAATAATTTTCTCATTTTGCTCCACTTGTTTCTCTGAATTTTGATAGATGAAACGAACCCATCTAAGTGCAAGAATAATAAGGAACAACGGAAGCATTGAAATTAGAAAGCCAAAAACCGAAAAATTCGTATACATATACATCACCTCGCTATATACAACGTTCTCCATACACCCACTAAAACCTGCAATTTTTCACAAATCATGAATTGTAGTATTAAGTGCCACACCTAAAGACAAAATAAAAAACTCCCTCACTTCGTGTAGAATAGAAATTACCATGCGACCTTTTACACGGAGGACGAGTATCAGTTTACTACCTTTGGATGTAGACGTATCAACAAGGTTTATTTTTATATCAAACACACCTAAACTATATCGAACCGGTTTATAATTATCCAGTTGTTATTCATCAAAAAATCTCCCCTGACCAAATAATAGTAATTATGGACGAAGAAAAAGTTCTTCAAGAACTTGAGTTTATAGGAGTAAGCGAAACGATAATTTATGGGGACAATGATTATATCGCCTCTTACCTCAAAAATAAATATACAGTCTAATAAAATATAGATTTGAATCATATTTCGCAATGAACAAAACACCGTAACATAAAATATTTGGATTATAGTACAATATATTATTAAAATTAAGATTAAGATGATTCAAATTGGAGGACTGCACATTAGTGTGTCTTTTATTTTATGTTTCCCGCAAAATATTAATAATCCACTATTTGATATAAATAAAAAACAGGGCACCTACAAATTTATATGGCTCCTGTTTTTCATTTCACTTTATTAAACCAATCTTTATAAGACAACTCATCATGAGCCCCTTCAATCCTATTACTTTCTTTCCCATTCCTATACTCAACAATTGTAGGGACTGCCTCTATCTCAAAATTATCCCATTCACCTATAGGATATTCCCCTAGATTTACTACTTTCATAGAGATATTTTTATCTTTTGTCATTGGCACAATAATAGGGCTTACTTGCTCACAATATTGACAGCCTTCCTTATAAAAGTATATAACGTGATTTTTATTATTAATTAGATCTGCCTTTAGCTTTTCAATCGAAATCGAATTTTTATAATAATTACCATCCTGCAGCTTACTTTCTTGAATTTTCTTACTCATATTTCCTTTTTGAATTACGGAAATAACAAAAAAAGCTGAAATAATTACAACACTAAATAATAAAAGCTTCTTCATTCTACACCACATTTCTTAAATGGTTTAATTTGTCTATAAAATCCTTTAAAAAACGAAGAGCTACCCATAAACTAAGCACTAGGAAGCTCTTCATTTATTAATCTTATTTATTTAATTTACTTGTCTTTTTACTTTTAATTATATAAAATATAACATTTAAAACACCTAAAATAAATATAACGAATATCATATTTACACTTGTGCCATCCATCGCTACCTGGTATTCATCTACTATAAATCCAGACATTACATACAACAAACCAGTTATTAATAAACAGATTCCAGAAACACTAAATACATATAAAGTATTTAGTATTTTGCTATTTATTACAATCAGGTACAAAAGGATCACTAAAATACCAATTAGCACCTGAAACACCGGTCTTAGTTCTGTGAAGATTTGAGCATCCAAGGAAAAGCCTCCTAAAATAATCTAAATTTATCTTGGGTTACATCCCCATCTAACTGTCACTAAATAACTTGAATTCGGTCTATCTGGTTCAATATTCCAAGGGTTTTTCTTACTACCAATAGTATCGTGATGACAGTCAAACTGTTTCTTTAATCCCGATTCGTTCTTCCAGTAACCATTCCCAGAATGAACAGCTTTTAATTTAACCCAACCATCATACCTTCTAGAAAGAACTTCTGCATTATTTCTTCCAGATGTCAAATATGGTTTATGAGTAATACTTAATGCTCTCATATCACGCATAATCCAACTGGCACCTGAGAAATAGTCTTTGTAATATTTTACACTTGCTGCCATAGCCAATGTAACTGGTCCTTCGGCTCCGTTAGTATCCACATGTAGCTGCAACACATTTCCTTCTAAAACTTCTGCATTAATCGTAACACCTTGATCCGATTTTATTTGTGGCGTATCGATTACAGCAATAGATTCATTTTCTTTATTATAAATGTTACCCGCCCCATTGAATTTACCATATTCATCTTTTATAAGTTTAATATATTCTCCATTTTGAAACTCAAATGGAATTTCAATAGTAGCGTTTTCAGGTGCTAAAGTAATTGTTTGCTCAATACTATTATTTTTCTTTTCAATTTTATAATCTAGTATATCGCCTTGAGAATTAGCAGGTGCCAAAGCATAAGCTTGATTATTCGTACTTACTGATGCCATTTTCAATTTCGGTGTTCCTACGCTAAATAAATTTCCTTCTTCAGCTATTAATTGGTTTTCGTCAACCCAATTCCCAACATATTCCATACTAATGACTTTCTGATTTGCATTTGGCATTTCTGCATTTACCGAATTATTAAATGTTGCAAATGAACTAGCTAATACAACACCTGTTGCCAAGATTTTTAAACTTTTCATAAACTCGCACCTTCTTTTTCTATTATTTACATTACATCCAAATAATAAAATAACAAGAAAAAAATACAAGTATGGTTATAAATACATACATTTGGTACAATTAACCTACAGACAACCAAAAACTTTACCATATGTACTATCGTGAATTTTCTAAAAATAAATATTTAATTATTCAAAATCAACAACTTGAGGGCAGAAAAAGTGAGACACTCGTGCACTGGAAATTAGTCACAATTGTTTCGAGCTAGGAAAAAGAAAAATGTGTTTTGCAACATTTATGGAACGAAAAACACGATATTATCAGACGATTTCCACCCCATTTCAAACAGCAGAACCTATGGAATTCGCCATCAAAAAATAGTCCCCCATCCAGCACTACTTCTTAATTAATTAAAGACCAAGAAAATGTTTAGGTTGGTAAACTATCCTCGAATCACTCTCGAAGGAACTGTCGCACTTAGGTCGATGAACTGTATAACAAAAAAGAACCTATCAAACGATAGATTCTTCTTTTGCAAACTGAGTAGAACGTCCTCTCGTAATTGAGAAGATTGCACAAAGCAGCGCTAATATAATAAAGCCGCCGCCTACCCAAGCATTATATATAACAGATGATTTTTCAATAACAACTCCGCCTACTGTTGAACCGAGTGCAATTCCTAAGTGAAGCGCAGAGTTATTTAAACTTTGCTGAATGCCAGCCGATTCTGGTGCAATTTCAATTAAATAATTTTGTTGTGCTGGCGAAATAGCCCAGCTCAGCATACTCCAAATCCCCATCATAATAATGAACAGTGGGAATGAGAATGTCATCATCGGCAATATGAAGATTGCACACGCAAATACGATAATAATGGAGATAATACTTTTCTTCGATCCCCATTTATCAGCAAGCAAGCCCCCAAGGCCACCCCCAAGTACCGCTGCGATTCCGAAAATGAAGTAAAATACACTAATCCAATTCGCTTCCACATGCATCACATCTTTTAAAAATGGTGTTAAATATGCATATAGTGTTAAATGACCTGTTAAAAATAAAAATGATGTTAACTGTGCACTTACGATTTTCTTATCTTTTAACGTAGCAATTTGCTCTCTTATTGATAATACCGATGTCGGTGGTACTTTCGTTAAGAATAATGAAATACAAGCGATTGCTATAACTGTTAATACCGAAATTAAGACAAATGGTGCACGCCATCCGTATGCATTTCCGAGTACAAGACCAAGTGGTACTCCAAGTACAAGCGATCCACTAATCCCCATGAAAATGATTCCGATTGCACGCGCACGAAAATGCGGTTCTACAACGCTAGAAGCAAGTGTTACAGATAACGCAATAATTAATGAACCACTCGCCGCACAAACAACCCTCGAGAACATTAACATCCCGTAATTCAAACTAAATGCCGAAATAATATTTCCGATTAAGAAAATTGATAATGCCCCAATGTATAATCTTTTTCTTTCAAACTTTCCAGTTACCGCTAATAAAACTGGACCTGATAAAGCAAATACTACTGAAAATATTGTTATAAGCTGACCAGCTGCACTAATAGATACTCCTAAATCATTGGCAACTAAATCGAGCGTTCCTCCTATAATTAGCTCAACCGTTCCGACTACGAAAGCCGCGATAGCTAAAATATACACACGAAAATTCAAATCTTTCCCCACGCTTTCTATTTTGGTTACTACGACTATAGTAACCAAAATAGAAATTGAACACAAGTACAATTTTTTTACAATAAAAAACAGGCGTATGATACGCCTGTTTCTAATTATTAAACACTAGTTTTATTCTTCTTATTTAAATACCAATACACCGGAAGTCCAGTAAAGACAATTCCAATTGATAAGAAACAACTTACCGGATCATTAATAATTGCACTACCAATTACAAAGAACGAACCTAAAATCGCGACGATTGGTACGATTGGGAATAAAGGTACACTATATGCACGCTCTTTATTCTTATTACGCTTTCTTAAAATGAAGACACCAATAAACGTCATTACGTAGAAAATATAAATAATGAATACGGAAATCTCAGATAGCTTATTCGGATCACTAATAATCATTAAAATAATTCCTAAAATGATTTCAACAGTAATCGCATTTGCTGGTGTTTTAAATCTTGGGCTTTCCTTTGCAATAAACTTAGCAAATGGAAGTTGTCCACGTTCTGCCATCGACATCGGGATACGTGGGAACGTTAAAATTTTTCCATTTAAACAACCAAAAATAGAAATGATAATACCGATACTAATAATTTTCCCACCATATTCTCCAAGTAGCATGCCCGCAGCTGTCGCTGTTGCATTTTCTCCAAGGTCTACAATTTTCGTTGCTGGTAATACATTTAATAATGCCAAGTTAATTAGTACGTAAGCAGCCGTTACAATTAAAATCCCAACTGTCATCGCTTTCGGTAATAACTTTGTTGGATTCTTCATTTCTCCGCCAATCGAAGCAAGTAGAATCCAGCCATCATAAGCAAATAACGTTGCTAAAATCGCCATACCAATACTTTGATTTTCTGATATTGGCACAACTACGTTAAAGATATCGCTATTTCCTTTCCAAAAACCTAACACAACAATTAAAACGATCGGAATCATCTTCCCAATTGTCGTAACCGTTTGGACGATACCTCCATATTTTGTTCCCATACTATTTACAACGCCAAGGAACACAACTGTTCCAATTGCAATTGGTAAATTCCATACTTTATCTAAATAGAAAAAATTAATCATTAAAGAACTAAAGTACAATCCTAATGTTCCAATAATAGCTGGCCCATAAACAATCGTTTGCATCCAGCCTGATAAATATCCCCAAAAACTTCCGTAAATCTCCTCTAAATACGTATACAACCCACCATTTTTCGGGATTTGCGCTCCAATTTCAGCTACTGTTAGACCACTTGCTAGCGTCAACAGACCACCAATTACCCAAGCAAGAATGGCCATATTAGAACTCCCCGAGTAATCTAATACGCTCCCTGGTTTCATAAACACACCAGATCCAATAATCGTTCCTACCACAATAGAAAGTGCTACTGTTAAACCAATTTTGTTCTTCTCATCATGATGCATGCTGCGTATCCTCCTTCCAATCCTAGTGTGATGCAAAAATGAAATAAAAAAACACTCCTCCCTAAAAAAGGGACGAGTGTTGTATTCGTGGTTCCACCCTTGTTTCAATTAGCAAAGTGACACACTTCACCAATTTCTCAAGTCTAAATAACGGTTTTTGCCGGCAAGCAATTACTAGCTGTTCGTTCACTGCTGCAGTTCAGAGGTGGTAATCCATTTTTTCGTATTAGGAAGCTCACAGCCAAAGGCTTCCCTCTCTGAGAATCGTAAAAAATTGATCATGTCCTCATCATCACTTCTTGATGTCGAATTTTGTAGTTATTGTTCATTATATTGAATTGTTAGAAAAAATCAATATATTTTTTTATATAACATACGAAATATTTCTCTTCTTATATTATAACAGAAGTTACGACACTTCTCTAATTCCCTAAAAATGGTATACTCCATATAGGAGGTGCACCAATAATGATTGCTGTTTTTTGTATTATCGCTACATTTCTTTCGGCTCTATTCGCTATCATGTACAGGCACAAGTATCCTGGTTATAGCATTTTAGCCGTAGCTATTATACCAGCTGCTTCCTTCTACGTATTAGGTACATACCAATATACAGAAGTATTTATCGGCTTTGCAATCTTCTACTGCGTCTTTGGATACATACTAACAATGAAAAGAATTTTATTGAATCATTAAAAGGGACCGATTTCTGCTAACAGAAATCGGTCCTCTCACGTACCTTTCGGTTGCCCACACGAAAGATTCGAATTCGCTCAATTATTTCTCATCTTTTTTCATAAAAAATTTGTGATGTGGAAGATCCACATTCAACGCCTCTAATTGTTTCTTTTCATTGTCTAAAATCGATTTTGCTTTTGTTTTTGTTGCCTCATCTAATCCCGCAAAGATGTCTTCATGTTTCTCTTTCTCTGGAAGTTTCACACCTAGTTTTGTTAATTCTTCTTTAGCTTGCTCATGTGTTAATTTTCCGGACTTTTCTTGTTCAAAAATAGACTTTACTTTTTCCTTCGTTGCTTCATCTAAGTTAGCAAGTATGTCTTTATGCTTACCCTTCTCTGGCATTTTCACGCCTAACTTCGTTAATTCCTCTTGCGCTTGTTCACGTGTTAATTCCCCGGATTTTTCTTGCTCTAAAATTAATTTTGCTTTTTCTTTTGTTGCTTCGTCTAAATTAGCAAACATGTCTCCATGCTTACCCTTTTCCGGGAACTTCACGCCTAGTTTTGTTAACTCTTCTTTTGCTTGTTCACGTGTTAATTTCCCAGATTTCTCTTGCTCTAAAATTGATTTTGCTTTTTCTTTTGTTGCTTCATCTAAGTTAGCAAACATATCCCCATGCTTACCCTTCTCTGGCATTTTCACGCCTAACTTCGTTAATTCCGCTTGCGCTTGTTCACGTGTTAATTTTCCAGATTTCTCTTGCTCTAAAATCGATTTTGCTTTTTCTTTTGTTGCTTCATCTAAGTTAGCAAACATGTCTTTACGCTTTTCTTTCTCTGGAAGTTTTACACCTAGTTCCTCTAACTGTTTCTTTGTATCGTCCATAATCGTTTTTACTTTTTGTTTTGTAGCGTCATCTAAATCTTTTTTCGCCGTTTTTGTAGATTGCTCAGCTGCTGGAGTATTCGTTGCCGCAAATGCTGGTATGCCGGCTCCTCCAATGATTCCGAATGATAAAGCACCTGCAATTGCTAAATACCCAACTGTTTTCTTCTTCATAGGAAATTTCCTCCTTCATATGTCTAAAGCGTGTACACTTTCGTATACAATGCCTATAGTAAAGTCGGTTTCTTAACATTTCCTTAACGACTTAACAAAAAAACACCGCTCTTGATGAGCGGTGTTTCTCTATGCTTTTTGTAATTGTAATTCTTCACGTTCCATTATTCTTCTTAATACAATTGTTTGTGTCATTGTAAATAAGTTACCTGTTATCCAGTACAACACAAGTCCTGATGGCGCCGCAAATCCCATAAATAGAATCATTGCCGGCATCATAATTTGCTGCACCTTCATCATCTGTACTTGTTCTCCAGGTGTAACGTTAGATTGGAAAACTTTCATCTGAATAAATGTCGTTAACGCTGCGATAATCGGTAATATATGATAAGGATCTGCATGTCCTAAGTTCACCCATAAAAATGAAGATGTGCGAATCTCTTCTGTTCGGCTAATCGCATAATACAAAGCAGAAAAAATCGGCATTTGTATAAAGATTGGCCAGCAACCAGCAAGTGGATTCCAACCGCCTGATTTCATTAGTTCTGACATTTCTTTTTGATACTGCTTTTGTTTTTCAAGATCTTTACTTACATCACCGTATTTTTTCTTTAGCTTCTGCAATTCAGGTTGCATTTTTTTCATTTTTGCTTGGCTACGATATTGCGAAATAGCTAATGGAATCATAGCTGAACGAATAACGAGCGTCATAATAATGATAGCAATCCCGAAGCTAGCTCCCGGTATATGATGAGCAACAAATTGAATCATATACGAGATTGGATATACGAAATAATGGTTCCAAATTCCCGTACTATGTGAATCGATTGTGCCTGCATTACTGCAGCCAGATAAAACAAAAACAAGTAATAATGATAAACTAACGAGCACAGCTCGGTATGATTTTAACATGTTCATTCCTCCAATGTTTCGTAATTATTTAGCGAAACATTGGTGTATACGGACCGACCTCGTCATTCTCTTCACTTGATTCTTGTCTGCGTACAGAACGAATCATTCCATACTTATAAAAAATTGAAAATAGCGGTACATTTCCCGCACTATCTTCACATGTATCAGCTAACGCAAAAGCTCTTTGTCTACCGCTTGATGCTTGCTGACGCACAAAGCGAGAAACATTAGCAAGGAAGAAAACTTCTAATAAACAAAGCGCTGTCGTTACAAACGATATATATAGAATTGCATCCTGCAATAAAAATTCCATCGCTTCACATCCTTAATAAGGTCATTTTAGCACATTGGGCAAATATTCTCTATTTCCTTTTATCGTCAAAAAAAGTATTTTGCATATTTTCTCAAGAAAATAATAATTAAGAAACGTTGTATTCGCTTTCTTTAGTATATTCACACACATCAATGAATAGGCTTGATTTATTAGAAATTTATAAAATTTTTGCATTATAATAAAACTATTGCCAGTTTTTGAAAAAACCTTTATTCTCTTCTTGTAATCAAAAATGAATATGGAGATGAAACATACTATGGGTCAACTAGGAGACGCCGATTACGTTCCCGACACCGCCTTTTTATCCTTCCCAGCAGCTAAAACATTTCACTTAGAATTTATCATACAGATGGTTGTTATTTTCGTAGCTTCTATTTTGTATGCAATTTCTATGAATATGTTCTTTATCCCGCATAACATGATTAGCGGTGGATTCGCTGGTGTAGGGATGATTATCGGTTATTTAATGCACTACAATATCGGTGCACTTATCTTTTTACTAAACATTCCTCTTCTTATTTTAAGTCACTTTTACTTAGGCAAGAAGACAACCTTTTTAACAGCGTACTTTGTAGCTGTATCATCGTTAGCGATGAACATTATCCCTGTACACCAAGTTTCAGACGATATTTTACTATCTTCTGTATTCGGCGGTGTAATCTGCGGAGCAGCTTCCGGAATCATATTCCGATTTGCTTCTTCAACAGGTGGTTTTGATGTCGTTGGATTGATTGTAGCAAAACATCGAGATATTTCGATTGGAGCAATCATCTTTGGATTCAACTTAATCTTACTTGTTGCAGCAGGATTTATTTTCGGATGGGATATTACACTTTATACGTTAATTAGCCGGTTTGTAGTCAGTAAAGTAATTGATGCCGTGCATACGAAACATATTAAATTAACGATAATGACAGTTACAGAAAAAGGCGAGGAAATAAAAAGCGCACTATTACATCACGGCATACGCGGAGTGACAATGGTAGATGCTGTCGGCGGCTATACAAACCATAAGAAAAAAATGATTTACACTGTCGTGACTCGCTATGAGTTAGGCGAAATGAAACGTATTATCCGTCAAGTGGATAACAAAGCATTCATGAACATTACTGAAACAGTTGAAATTGTCGGCCGTTTCAAACGCATATAAAAAGATTAATACATTAAAGGGCATAACATATTATATGTTATGCCCTTTGTTATTCAACTAACGCACCCTTTAGCATAATAAAATCACGAAGTTTATTACTACAAATCGGAGGATAGCATTCCATATACAAAACTATCTGTCCATTCATTTTTACTCCAAAAATCTTGTATGAAATGGGCTTCCTTTCTCATGCCTATTCGTTCACACAATTTTTGTGAAGCTGTATTACGTGCATCAAGATTAGCTTGTATACGATGTACATTACATTCATTAAATAATTTAAATACCAAACTACTTACTGCTTCTGTTGCCAAACCTCTCCCAGCTACTTCATTTGAAAAACTATAACCAATCTCAACAGTATCTTTCATATTTGTGTACCATACGGATAAATCACCAACTACTTTAGTCTTGTATATAACTGCCAAACTTAATATTGAATCTTGAGTAAGTACATTGTTTGCTAGCTTCTTATTAAATCTTTTCTGCATGTCTTCATGAGTCCACTTATTATGTAATAGGAACTTACATGTATCATCATTATTATAAATAGCAAATACATCCTGTAAATCAGTACTCTTAAAAGGTCTAATTATTAATCTTTCTGTTGTGATTTCCAAGTTAGTTCTCCTCCCTTTCATTCATACTACAAAACATTTTTATAGTATGTAAGTCCCCTTTTTATATCCCACCTTGATTACATATTTGATCATAATAAATTAAAATCCTTCTTCCACTAAACTGCATTGTTAATGGTACTTCCTTGCGCTTTTTATTTTATTACACTTATTACAAAATCAGATAATTCTATTATTGTGGCCCTAAATGTGTTATAATGAAAGCAGACTCACAAAAAAAGAGTATATAGACTTGGAAGTTTCTCTTATTTTACAAGCAAAAAGAAACGAGCAGTCGGGTATATTTCAAACACCATACACGTAACGGTTTAAAAAACCGATCATCTTAGTTATTCTTCCATGATCTTTTTAAAAAAAAGATACGTACAACTAAAATTCACTTCAATATACTATACCTACCTTTTTGACTTCCAAATCATCTTATTACATAGGGAGATGAACATATGAATCAATATATCAGATATACAATAGCTGTCCTGTTTGCTATTATCGGCGGAACAATCTGCTTCTGGACAAACACTCAGCTTGGAGAGAATATCATTTTTAATGGAATCGAAACACTTGTAAGCGCTTCAATTTTAGGCGGATACATTTTCTTCCTCTTCAACCCAGAAGAAAATGCGCAAAAAACAATGTTATTAACAATGATCGGAATCGTTGGCGGATGTATTTCCTACTCAATGACTAACTATACATTACCACTTCAATTAAGCTCAGCTTTCTTCCACGGTCTATGGACTTGGTTCATTGCATTCTGCCTAGCAGACGTATTCAACCTACTACAAGACAATGAAGAAGAAAACGGTCGCCAAATTGAAAGTAACTCGTAAGCTGGAAGATATTCTTCCAGCTTTTTTATGTTGGTTTGCACACTCCGTCACCACAATAAAAAGAAGCTACCCTCACGGCAACTTCTTTTCCACATACCCCATCTGGTACTTACCAGAATATATCAACGATTTTTCACATATATCGGCGATTTCTCCACTTATATCAACGATTTTTTTATTATATCGACGATTCGACACGACATATCGACTTATCGATATCCTTCGACATTCAAAGCGTACAGTATACCCTATCCCCCAAGCAATTTACTGCCGAACTCTACGATTAAAAAGATAACTAATAGGATCGCGAGTATCTTTAATGCTACATATGCTACTTTAAAAACAGCATAAATGAGCAAGACTATTAAAATAATCGTTAAAATTTCCATCTAGAATTCCTCCAAGCTTTGCTCTTCTTATCTTATTTTACTCGCCCCAGACTTTTTATGGAACGGCATAAGACGACATAGAAAAAAGAGGATACCTTACCCATCGTAAGATACCCTCTCTTTCAACTGCTCAAACCATTCTCTCTCTAATTGTAAATATCCCAATTCATTCTTTTCAGCATTCTTCAATTCTTTATCAGCTTTCTTCATATACATACGGGAAGCTTTTAGATCATTCTCTACATATTTCACAATTCCTTGTGCGCGATAATACCCATGTAAGTCTATTTTTGTAATGGCCTTCCCATACTCCTTCGCTTCTTGCAGAGAAAGGTTATCCATCTGATAAAGAGCTTTATACAAAAGGTACCAACTATGAAAACTGCCAACGAAAAATTTATTTTCCTTCGTTACAGGTTGTTGAATAATTGGTTCTATATACGATATCGCCCTTTCCATCCCCTTTTGGTCAGCTCGAGCATAAAAAACGAGCATAAGTCCACTCATGATCTCTCTTATACTTTTATCCTCTTTTAATTTTTCCTCACTCAGTTCTACTAATCTCTCGTCCCAATTTTCCGGCCTCTTATAACTAAATAACTCACTTGATACTTGAATGTTATATAAGTGCTGCTTCGCCTTTTCATCACTTTTAATTAAAATGAGGAATTGCATACCATCGCTCATTAGCGTTCCTTTTATCGGCACGATTGTAACCGCAAAAATTATAAAATGGAAAACAGAAAAATATAAAAGGTATTGATAATAACTCACCATGTATATGTAACCAAAAATCATACCAAATAATAAACTTGTAATTGGTCCGCCTAAAGTCATCCATGCCCATTTTTTTGAAAGGTTCGGTGTTACTCTGGAAGGCGATATTAACATTGCCACGCCTCCGAAGTACGCCCATAATTTATTTTCACGAATGCGTACTTTCTCCTTCTCTTTTTGAACAGTAATAGGTCCTACTGTCATAAATTTAAATGTCAAACCACCTATTACGCCGAATACGACATGTCCTAACTCATGAATGATTACCACTAACAGAAAAATACCCAATAGTGCCCATATGTTCAACATTACTTCTAATTTTCCAGTTCGGGTCACTCCGTATAAAATGGACAGAATTAGCACCACTGTCAGTGAACCAGCTGGCCTTCTTAAAATATCCAACTTTTTCTCTCCTTAATAAATCATTTTTCTATGCATTTCGTACATAAATTTTCCGAGATGCAATATCCAAATCAATGAGATTAAGCCAATTAATACAAAGTCAATATCACTAACCGCTGTATATATAACGGCAGCCCACCATACATATGCCAATACCTTATTCGTAAATTCATACGCTTTATATCCAGCCTCATGCACAATATGTTTTAATCCTTCATCTGCGTTTTTCTTCCACATCTCCATCGATTCGATATACGTAACACCTTGTTCAGGATATAGCTTATTATAACGATTCTTTGTTATGATCCCGATAATCACCACAGTCGTTAAACAGATGATAGAAGCTGCTAAATTCCATACTGCAAATGAAACATTTGTATCCTGCGACAGTGCACGTCTACATGTAATAACTGCATATACAAACCATGCCTGGGTAACTATATCACCTACACGTAAATAGATACTTATAATGCCTAATTTTCTACCTTGTACGCTCTCTTCTTCATCGCGTGCCTCCGCTAACATACGTGTATTCTTCCAAGTGTAGTACATCATTATCATTCCAAAAATAGTACATACACCTATTAATATATTGGGTGATAATTTTCTCGGTTCATCCGAAAGCATATCTAGAGCTATATACGATGCAAAAAAGCCACCTATCATACTTAATATGATTTTGCAAAAACTAAAAAATTGTTCCCCTAGTTTACTCTTCATCATCCTCTTCCCCCTCCACTAACGTAAATATTTCCTCCACTTGCACATTGAAAATTTGTGCGATTTTTAACGACAATACGATAGATGGTGCATAATCCCCGCGCTCAATTAAACTAATCGTTTGCCGTGATGATCCAATCGCTTTCCCTAAATCCCCTTGTGATAAACGATGCTTTGCCCGCAATTCCCTCACTCGATTTTGAAGCTTCATGTCTTCCCTCTTTTTCATTTATTTAATTAAAATTGTAAATAATATCCTTATTTTTGTCAATTATAATTGTCATTACGACTATAATAATTGACAAAAATAAAGATTTATTATGATGAAAATAACTTATATAATGAATGTGAAATATTAAACAAAGGAGATTCCATATGAAGAAAACATCTACCTTTTCTTACATTCTTACCAAGCTTACAGCAGCTTTCTTGTTATTATTACTTATTAGCACGCTTCTCTTAACAACTAGTCAACAAACATTATATAGTTTCTTAGCTGGATTACGAGAACTACTATATGTTCCCTTCGTTCCTATTCTTGCGGCATATGCAATTTTTTGTTCTATTTGCATCGATAAATTGAAATTAAAAACACATACAAGACTGAAGACATTGTGCCTTTATATTTTTTGCGGCTATTTATTTTCTCTTCCATTCCTAATATTTAAAGAAGCTAGTCTAATACAGTTCTTATTTCTCGGATCAATTGGAGCAATATGTTCTCTTTTTTTCTATTTATGTACAGTTATAGCAACAAAATTTAAGTGGGTACAATATGTCGTGCCAGGCATTATGCTTATTATATTTATCACAATCAACTTAATAGATATAGAAAAGTTTGGAACATCAAAAGAACAATGGGTCGAAACAAAAACAGATAACTCTTTCGAAGCATCTTTTCAACATTTTAGTGGTGAACATAAAGTTCCCATTGAACTAAAACGAGGAGATATATTAGAATTCACCATTGAATCACGAGTTGAAAATCCAGATGGCTACATAGGGGACATCAAAATGGCTAGTGAATTTCAAGACAAAGAACATTATTTAGCTTCAGTCGGCCCTGATACGTACCATTTCGCAGCAATTAAGACCGGAACTTATTACATTATAGTTAGCGGAAACCAGTTAAAAGGAAAATTAAAAATAAATTGGAACATAAAATAAAAAAGGCAGTGCGTCTGCACTGCCTTCCTAAATTTTGACATAGAATGGATTTCATATTAACTTGCGTTTTGTAAAAGTACTCGTTTTAACTGTTTGCGGAAACGAACTCCTAACGTAATTGCTACAATCACAATCACTCCAAAAATGATTTTACCGATGTGACCTTCTAACGCTCCAAAAATATCATGCAAGTTGCCACCTAACCAGTAACCACCGATTAAGAAGAACGATACCCAAAATAGAGCACCCGAGTAAATTGTAATGGCAAAACGACGGAATGGTAAGTTAATAATCCCTGCAAAATACCCTGTAAAATGACGTACACCAGGAATAAAGAAACCGATAAAAATCAGGAAGTATCCATACTTATCAAACCACATTCTTGTTAAGTCGATTTTTCTTTGTGTTAAAAATACGTATTTCCCATACTTTTGAATAAAGGGCATACCTAGTTTATTTCCTAAAAAGTATTGAATTGTCATTCCTACACTTGTCCCAATAAAAGATAGGATAATTAAAATCGGTAAACTTAAATCGCCCTTCTGTGCTAAAAATCCCGCATATGCTAACGTTGGCTCTCCCGGAAACGGAAGTGCAATATATTCTAACAGCAAACCAACAAGTACAACATAGTACCCGTACTGCTGAAATAATTCATGAATCCATTCCATGTCATCTCTCCTTCCAATCACGTACAACTTCTTACTATTATTGTATAAAAAAATTGTCGAAATAACTATCACAATAGCTTACATTTTTATTACATTTTTGTAAGGCTTACACTAAGGTTTTCTGTTCTTTATTTGATGCTATCCATTATCATTTTAAAATGAACTAACAGCTATATATCGTACGAATCAAAGGAATTAATATACATTTTTTATCCAGTTTTTAACACCTGAAAATCACCACATTTTGTTCTCAATAAAAAACCACCACAAACTCATACGAACTTCATATTAGCTTCATATACGTATTGTAAGATTATATCGGAATTTGTTGAAAAATTTAACCAATATATGACTAAGCATTAAATTGAATAAATATAAGTCGTTTTTCGAAATTGAAAAAAGGGTGAATAAGAAATGGAAGCTTATAAAATGCACGATTTTATTAATACAAATGTTGAATCTCATCAAAATGAAACCGTTTTTAATTTACACATGTGTGAAACAAGTGAATTTGACGTAAGTTTAACAAAATCTACAACACTGTCTTTTATCGTTTCAAAAAAGAACATTAAGATCGTTACGAAAAAATGGATTAATTCAAATCAAGAAAGCATGATTGGCAAAAGTTACATCATCCCAACGAAAGCTTTCCACTACTTTTTACCAATTATTTCTGAAACTGAAGATGAACTAAATATTCAAGTTCAAGGTTTTGGACTACATGGTGAACTTTTACTAAATGAAAGATTACTTATTGATAAAAACAACAAACAAAATCCAAAGATTACTACCTTCTTTGAAACATTAGATGAAAATGTAAATAAAGTATTACGCGGATTACAAATTCATTGTATGTAAGACTATTACAATAGTAAAAAGGAGAATATAATGAAAAAACTATTATTAAGCGCACTATTATCATTAGGATTTTTAACTATTCCATTCACAAATGCTGAGGCAGCTACAACGAATGATCAACTGATTGTAAACACGCAGCTAAATAAAATGGATTATTATCAAAACGGACAATTTATAAAGAGTTTTACTGTCGCTACTGGAAAAGCAGGTACACCTACACCTAAAGGTACTTTTCAAATCGTTAATAAAATTAAAAACCGTCCTTACTATACAGGAAAAATTAAAGGCGGCGACCCACGTAATCCCCTTGGTGATCGTTGGCTAGGATTAAATATGGCTGGAACTTACGGAACAACTTATGCGATTCATGGTACGAACAATAATCAGGCAATCGGCAAATGGACAACACTAGGTTGTATTCGTATGTATAACAATGATATACACTGGTTATTTGAGCGTATTCCCCAGCAGGCTACTGTCACTGTAAAATAACCTAAGAACACGATTTACGTGTAGCCAAGAATTTTATGTCTTGGCTTATTTTATTTCTTCATTTACAGTAGCAAAACAACTGTATTTACATATATAATGAAAATAGATTGTGTCAACTGACATTAAAACATTGATAAACATGGATATTAAAATTATACAGTTATAATATTTTATAAATTCTACAATACATACTATAATAGAACTACTGTAATTCTGAAATATTCAGTTTCGCTAAACAATTCCCCTTGCTGCTTTCATGATTATTTTATAGCGGGGGCTTATTATATGTATAAACAATCTGAGTCATTCAAAAATGATGAATTCGAATATTGCAGTAAAAAGCGTTATTTAGGAGGTGTTACTATGACGCATATACTGGTGATTGAAGACAACCCAGATATACAAGAACTGATTCGTGAATTTCTAATGGCACAAAACTTTACCGTTGATGTCGTTGGCGCTGGAACAGAAGGTATACTTCTTTTCCAAAAAAATTCATACGATCTTGTCCTCCTTGATGTGATGTTACCAGATATAGATGGCTATAGTATTTGTAAAATTATGCGAGGACAATCTGATGTACCGATCATTATGTTAACAGGCTTACATAATGAAGAAAGTGAAATTAAAGGATTTGAATTAGGTATTGATGACTATATTACAAAACCGTTCCATTATACCGTATTTATTAAACGTGTAGAAGCTGTATTAAGAAGGGCAGCAACGAAGGAAGCAGAAACTGCAACTATACTACAATTCCATGAATTAATGTTAAATTCTACAGCATATGCCGCTTATGTTCATGGTAATCAAATTGAATTGACAACAAAGGAATTTGAAATTATTTATACTTTACTGCAAAATCGGGGAAAAGTATTATCAAGAAGTGATTTGCTGAATAAGGTATGGGGCTATGAACATTATGGTGATGTAAGAGTTATAGATACACATATTAAAAACTTAAGAAAAAAATTAGGGATTCCTTATATTAAAACGGTGAAAGGCATTGGCTACAAAATCGAATCGTAGCACCGACAACATCACCAAAAATATTTTCATCAAAACCTTATTATTTTGTATTCTTTTATCACTTTGTCTTTATCAAATTATTTACTTTCTAGCTTCAAACTACGATAAAGAACGTTTTGCGAAAGAAAATGGAGCGCTGACGACAGAACAAGCGGATTCAGACAAACAAAACGACCAAAGTAAAATGAATCAAAGTAAGGCTGTTTCAGAGGGTATAATTTCTAACTTTCAATCTTCTATTATAGATTATAAAGCACTCTCTACAGCCATAAATCACCTTTTGCAGCCTAGCCAAACTGCAAAAGCAAAAGAACATACTCAAAATATTGCGAAAAAAAACAGTACTTCTGCTCCACCTATAGAAACAGAAAAGCAAGTCGCTACTAATGATGCCTTACATAAACAAAATGCAGCAAGTAAAACAAATGATACACAAGATCATCCAAAATTAGCAGATGCACTGCAGCAATTAGCTCCACATATTGGCGCGACAATGCTTGCATTATCTTTACTTGGATCCTTAATTTATACAAAACTAATTGCCAAACCTTTTCAATATATGAGCGATGCTTTAAAAGATATTATGAATATTGATTTCTCAGATAAAAAGGCACTTAACACAAATACAGATCAAACAGATTTTGATTTACAAGTAGCTGCTTCACAGGTCCCAAATATTGTGAAGAAGTTACATGCAAGCAATCAAGATTTAAAAAGTGAGCTCAAAAAGGAACAACAGTTAGAACAATCTCGTAAAGAATTTATGTCTATGGTATCCCATGAATTAAAAACACCAATCGCGGCAGTTATGGGACAACTTGATGGCATGATTCACGGAATTGGTGCTTATAAAGATAGAGATAAATATTTAAAACGCTCCTATGAGATGATGCAAGATATCAACATATTAACGGAAAAGATGTCAGAATTATCCAAAATACAAAACCCTCAATTTAAACCGAATTTAGAAGTTATTTCATTAACTACTATTATTGAGGATGTTATGAAAAAAGTAGATTACTTTGTATCTGTAAAGCAATTAAATGTTCAATCTAACATTAAGCAAGACGTACAAATTTTAGCTGATCCTAAATTTATTCAAACTGCTATTTTTAATATTATTTCAAATGCAATTCATTACACAATTGACCATCAGCATGTCTATATAAAGCTTTATGAAAAGCCAAACGGTTACGCATTAGAAGTATTAAATACAGGTTCACAAATCGATGAGGATAAACTTGCCCATTTATTTGAGCCATTCTATCGCGCAAACCCTGGCAAACATGGATTAGTACAAGGTAGTGGCCTTGGGCTATATATTGTAAAACAAATACTAGATAAACATCAGTTTCCTTATGGGATACAAAACACAGCCCAAGGTGTAAAATGTTCTATTGTATTCCCAAAAGCAATGTAAAAACCTACTACAATTTCATACCCCAAATTCATACTTCGTATGAGTGGCGGAATTTTGTAGAGTATCTTACTCTGTTTCGTTCGCCCGTTATCCTTATTTGGATAGCGGGCGTTTTTTATTATGTAAAAGGAGGATTTTCATGGAAAAATTTAAGTATTCATTACTCGTTTTATTCGGAGCTTGTAGCTACGGTGTACTTTCAACTATTTTTAAACTCGGATTCATTGATGGATTTTCAGCACATCAACTATTAGGGGGACAATATGTCTTCGGATGGATCGGGCTTCTTCTGCTCGTTCTTTTCGCTTCACGTCATAAAGTAACAAAAAAGCAATTCTTTTCCTTACTAACAGTTGGCACAACAATGAGTATGACTGGTATCTTCTACGCTATCTCTGTAGAAGAACTACCAGCATCTATCGCTGTTGTCCTACTTTTCCAATTCACATGGATTGGTGTAGTCATTGAAGCAATTGCAAATCGAACATTTCCAAGCCGTGAGAAAATTATATCTATCATTACTTTATTTACTGGTACATTGTTTGCAGGCGGTGTCTTTGAAGGACTCGGACAAAGCTTTTCCACAAAAGGTATTATCTTTGGTTTATTAGCCGCTGTCTCTTTTTCATTCTATGTTTTTGCAAGCGGGCGTGTTGCTACAGAAGTTCCGCCTTATACGAAAAGCTTTCTTATGACAACAAGCGCTACTCTTATCGTATGCCTATTCTTCCCGCCAACCTTTTTAACGGACGGTGCCCTGCAAGCAGGTCTTTGGAAATATGCTTTCTTCCTCGGATTGTTCGGCGTTGTCGTACCTGTCATCTGTTTTTCAATTGGTGTACCGAAAGTAGGAACAGGACTTAGTACAATACTAGGAGCAGCTGAATTACCAACGGCTATTATCGCTTCCATTACACTTGTACATGAAGTCGTAACCTTCATGCAGTGGATTGGGATACTCTTTATACTACTTGGAATTTTTACTCCTCAGCTGCTTACGGCTAGGAAAGATAAGAAACATAGTAGCGTGCATAGTGCATGAAAATAATATTTTGTATATAAATGTAAATATAGTTACAATGTAGTATAATTTCAAATCTATTTGGAGGTATAAATGACTATTCTAAGCGTAGCCTTTTTTGCCATTATGTGTATCTTCTTCTTAATAAGATATATGAAAGAGAAGAAATTTTACGATTTGCTCCTCATTCCCATTTGCATATATGCTGGGGCAGTCAAAACCCCTTTAGTAGAGTACTTAAACTTTAATACTACATTCAAAATAACATATGATATTGCAGCTATTATTCTCGTAATCCTTGCTGTACTTTTCTTCTTAAAGGATAAGAAAGAGAATCCTACTGTATAACAAAAAGACCTTTCATGTATTTGAAAGGTCTTTTTCTCTATCTCATGCTCAATTTGTTTTATATCAATTCGTTCAAATAGCGGCTGCACATTATCAATTTACCCACAGAAAAATCAAACTTTAATTCAAAAAGAAAAGGAAATCTCATCCCTCCATAGAATAACTATACGTTCACAAAAGGAGTGATAAGATTGAATCAAAATCAACTAAGCATACGTAATGAAAAAAGCTGGAATGCAGCTGCTTATGAAGCTTGGACGAACCGCCACGGGGCGCCAGCCGATTATGCGAAAAAGCTTATGGCAGATCCGGAGCGCGAGGTAGATCACTATTTACCTTACATACAATCTCCAAAAGGAAAACGTATTATTAATTTACTCGGGTCAAAAGGAAATAAAGCCGTTGCTCTCGCTCTTTTAGGAGCTGACGTAACGGTTGTTGATATTTCAGCAAGTAATGCAAAATATGCAAATGAACTTGCGGAAGCAGCAGGTGTCTCTATTCAGTATGTCGTTTCTGATGTATTACATGTGCAGCTCTCCGAATCATTTGATATCGTATTGCTGGAACTTGGTGTACTCCACTACTTCTTAGATTTAAAACCGCTCTTTCAAAAAATTGCTACCTTGCTTAAAGGAGATGGCATACTTATCCTTCGTGACTATCATCCTGTTTACACGAAATTATTAGGAGCAGACCACCCATCATTTCGGGCTAATGGAAATTATTTCGATGAAGAATTAATTGAAGATGATGTTGCTTATAGCATCCTTCTTACAGAAGCGCAGAAAGAATCATTACCTAAAACACTCATCCGTCGCTGGACGCTAGGGGAAATTATTACAACACTTGCGGAAGAACATTTTAAAATTGAAAAACTAGTTGAAGAGCACGGATCTCATCAAAAGTGGGTCTTCCCTTCTACTGCACCGGAAGGAATTGAAGAACGCGTGCCTAGTTTATATACATTAATTGCGACAGCATGCAAAAAAGGATCCCTTCACGGATAGGATCCTTTTTGCATGCTCACGCATATAAGTTGAGGTTGGAGATTACCATAATTCTGTAGAATAGGACACAAGATATTTCAACATTTCGTCTCTGACTTACGTCGTCAAAAAGGGGTATGACCAACATAACGAAGAGTAATGTTTATAGTTGATAGTGATAATCGTTATCAACTAATTAGAAGTATACATGATGTTATTTCAAATTACAATAGCATTTCTCATTTTTATTTATGAATTTTTTGATATACAAATGTATACATTTTAAGAACATTTATTCCTATCAATCTGCTTCCTTCCATTATCTGCTATAATTTTCATTGAACAGATTAATAACTTCATAACAATGTTTTTATTAATTCCGTTCTTAATATTTATAAATTATAATAAATAGTTTTAAAAAGGTAGGGGTAACGATGAAATATGTTAGTATTCGAAAAAAACTACTCTTCACGCTCTTAAGCATCTGTTCCTTATTTAGCATTGCTCTTATAGTTATTCTTTCATTCGCCATGAACCAAGCCAATGAAGTCGAAACATTAAAAAATGATGTATCAAAACGAGCAACGATTTTAAAAGAGCGTGGCGATTGGTTCCAAGCACAAGTTGCTGGTTTACAAGAATATTTACTGTCACATGATCAAAAAGGATTGGATAAATTCAACCGAGAAGGAAAAAAACTAGCTGATACTAGAGAAAAAGTAACAAGTGATAAAAAACTCCCCGAAGGAATGAAAGAAGCAATTTTAATGGGGGGAAAATGGCGAAGCGTTATAGATAATGAAGTCCTCCCTCTCGCTCGCGAAGGAAAATGGGACGAAGCATCCAAAATCGCTTTAGCTCAAACAGACTATGTAAACGACCTTTTAAGTCGCTTTACTAAATATACAAATGAAGAAAATGATAAACGTGACGCATTAATTGCTGACGTAGAGTCTTCCTCATCTCTTATTCAATATATTATTTTCTTCTCACTCATTACATGCACAGTAACGTCTATTTTATTAGCGTGGTGGTTCTCTGGTAAACTTGTTAAACCGATACGACAAATTGATGAGAAATTAAAAGAATTAGCTTCTCAAGATGGCGATTTAACTGCTAGATTACACGTAACGAGTAAAGATGAAATTGGTGATATCGCCAATTCCTTTAATCAAATGCTCGCTAATTTACAACGTATTATAAAACAAGTGCAACAATCATCTACAAGCGTCAAAGAAGCGTCTGAAAATGTATTTATCGAAACAACTACGTCTATGGAAAATACCGCAAAAACCGAAGAAACTATGAACGCTCTTGAGCATAATATTCGTTCACAAGTTTCCAGTATCGAAGAAAGTTCAACTGCAATGGATGATATGACAACGAGTGTTCAGCGTATTGCTGAATCTGCCTCTTCTGTTACTAGCCTAGCTGTTACAACTGCTGAAAAAGCAGATAGTGGGAATAAAGTCATTGAGAAATCTATTACACAAATGCATACCATTAACGAAGCTGTTAACGCTACATCACAAGTAGTAGAACGACTCATTACACATACGAATCATATTGATACTGCACTTCAATCCATTTCTAATATCGCGGAACAAACGAATTTACTCGCTTTAAATGCTTCAATTGAAGCAGCACGTGCTGGTGAACATGGTAAAGGATTCGCTGTTGTTGCCGATGAAGTACGAAAACTTGCTGAACAATCTCAGCTAGCAGCAACTGACATTAACCATTTACTTCATCAAATTCAAGCTGACACAAAAATAGCAAATGAAATGATGACACAAGGTCAGTCAGAAGCTTCTGAAGGAATTACAGTCATTCGTACCGCTGGATCTTCATTCTCAGAAATTGTTAATCACATTAACAAAGTCTCTACACAAATGCAAGAAATGTCTGCAACTGCTGAAGAAATGGCCGCAAGTTCTGAAGAAATGAATGCAGCTTTAAATAACATTGCTTCTATTTCAAATGAAGTTGCCGCCGAAACATCACAAACAGCAACTTCAGCTGGTGACCAAGTAAACAAAATGAGTGTCGTTGCTAAAAAGGCCTCTGAAATGAAAACGACCGTACAAGAACTTGAAGTTCTCGTTTCTCATTTCAAAACAAACGTTTAAAGCGAAACTTTCATCTATACTTCTATTAGCTCCAAATTGTTAAAAAGAGAGATTTACAGTCTCTCTTTTTTCAATTTAAAATATCTCTTTCTATCTCTCATTCCGTCTGCTATAATTCCTAAAGGAAAGAAGAAAGCTTTATTCCAGACGGAGTAAAGCTTTCTTTCAATTTTTTACATTTATTAATTCTAATACTTTGATTTCACAAGGAGGATTTTTATCATATGAATTTTATTAGCATTCGAAAAAAACTAATGTTCATGATGGGAACGATTTGCGCTTTATTTGGCATCGCCTTAGCTTTTATTTTATTTTTTGCTATTGACCAATCTCATAAAGCTGAAGCATTACAAAAAGAAATTTCCCCTCTGGCAACACAATTAAAAGAGCGCGGGGATGCTTATCAAGTACAGCTCTCTGCTTTAAGAGGTTATTTATTACAACGTGACCAAGTTGAATTAGACAAATTTAATGAGATGAGTAAACTTCTTGAAGATACGAAAGAGCAGCTTCTTTCAAATCCTAACATTTCTCAATCTGTGAAAAATACAATGGAATCCGGATCGACTTGGAGAAAATTTATTGAAGAAAAAGTTTTCACTCTTGCAAAAGAACAAAAGTGGGAAGAAGCTTTACAAGTAGCTTATGCAGAAAATGGTACTGTTTATAAAGTAATTGGTGACTTCACAAATTACAGTAATGAACAAGCTAAGTTACGTGATCAAGCTATCGAAAAAATTGACAAATCTTCGCTACAAATTGAATATGTTATCTTCTTATCACTTGTTATTTGTATTATCGTAGCTATCACTCTTGCATGGTGGTTCTCTGGTAAACTTGTTAAACCAATTCAGCAAATTGATAGTAAGCTAAAAGAATTATCATCTCAAGAAGGTGACTTAACAGCCCGCCTACAAGTAAACAGTAATGATGAAATTGGCGCAATCGCAACATCATTTAATACAATGTTAGAAAATCTACAACATATCATCAATCGCGTTCAAAAAACATCTGTAGAAGTACAAAATGCTTCTGAAAATATGCTAGAAAAGACGAATATATCACGCGAGGCAACAATAAAAGTTCAAAACTCGATGTCTAGCCTAAATTCAAATATTCAATCACAAGCCTCTAGTATGGAAGAAAGCTCAACTGCAATGGACGATATGGCAGTAAGCGTTCAGCGTATTGCTGAATCTGCTTCATCTGTAACTGAACTTGCTGTATCTACATCTGAACAGGCTAACGATGGAAGTACTGTTATTCAAAAATCTGTTTCACAAATGACAACGATACACGATGCGGTAAATGCTACGTCAGAAGTGGTCGAACGTCTAATCACACACACGAAATATATTGATACAGCTGTACAATCTATTTCTAATATCGCGGAACAAACAAACTTACTTGCTTTAAATGCATCTATCGAAGCGGCCCGTGCTGGCGAACAAGGAAAAGGTTTCGCTGTCGTAGCTGACGAAGTTCGAAAACTTGCTGAACAATCTAAAACAGCGGCAACAGATATTAACCAATTACTACATCAAATTCAACAAGACACTGAAACTGCGAGTTCGATGATGTCACAAGGTCGTTCTGAAGCATTTGAAGGCATTCATGTCATTCGTGAAGCTGGCAATTCTTTCACAACGATTGTAGAACAAGTAAATAAAGTATCTACTCAAATGCAAGACATCTCAGCAACTGCTGAAGAAATGGCTGCAAGCGCTGAAGAAATGAACGCTTCACTGAATAACATCGCTTCTATTTCGACTGAAGTATCTAGTGAAACAGCGGCAACAGCACAATCTGCTGAGCAAAAAGTCATTACGATGAATGAGATGACACAAACCGCTAGACAAATGAAACAAACAGTTGAAGAATTAGATCAACTCGTATCTCACTTCAAAACTGAATAGCCTTTAAAAAAGATCCCTCTTGCAAAAGGGATCTTTTTTTGAGCTCATTTCCTGCACATTATGCACATTTCCGTTATAATGAGAATCGATATCATTAATTATGCAGGGGGTGCTACACATGTCACAACAAGCATTTGAAGAAAAGTTATATGCAAACTTAGAAGCTGTTATTGATCCTGAACTAGGTGTTGATATTATCAATCTTGGATTAGTTTATGACGTTACAGCAGATGAAAATAATAATGCTGTCATTACAATGACGATGACCTCTATCGGTTGTCCAATGGCTGGGCAAATTGTATCAGACGTTAAAAAAGTATTATCAACGAACGTACCTGAAGTCAATGAAATAGAAGTAAATGTCGTTTGGAATCCGCCCTGGTCTAAAGAACGCATGTCACGTATGGCGAAAATTGCATTAGGTATTCGCGACTAAATAAAGAAAGACCTGACATCCTAGTCAGGTCTTTTTCTCTTATTATTTTACGCCTACTGCATCATAAGCTTTCGTAACAGCTTGTACAGCTTTAGAGTTTTTACCATATAAATCTTCAGCTGATTGAAGTGCAGCTTGACGCATCATTTTGAAATCAGAGTTTGCAGTTAAATATTTTGTAAGAGCACGGTAGTAAATTTTTTCTGTCGCTTCACGGCCCACTCCAGTTACTTTCACGCCGTAATGCGTACCGCCCTCAGATACTAAATATGCAGCTTTATTGTTAATACTACTATTAATATGAACGCCGCCATTATCAGCTGTTCCAGTATAGCGTTTATTGTAATGATCTGGGTAACCTTCACCTGGTTTTAATGGGTTTGGAATAGATGCTGGATCTTTCAGAGAACGAAGTGCATCACCAGGTTTTCCAGGTGTATAAATGTCAGCACCTAAATCCCAGCTCTTCTTCTCAACCATGACACCCATAATATCAGATAACGATTCATTTAACGCACCTGACTCATTTTTATAAACAAGATTTGCTGTATTTTCAGTTACAGCATGCGTTAATTCATGACCGATAACATCTAGTCCCGCAGATAATGGAATGAATGTTTTTCCATCGCCATCACCATACATCATTTGCACACCATTCCAAGCTGCGTTATTCCAGCTTTCTCCAACGTGAACAGTAGAAATAAGCTTCGCGCCTTTATCATCGAAAGAGTTACGATTAAATGTCTTTTTGTAGTAATCATATACTTTTCCTGCATTCACATGCGCATCAACTGCCGCTTTATCGTCGAAGAACTTAGATTTACTCTCAACTTCTTCTCCTGTATATCCAAGAATTTGAGAGAATAAATTAAACAAGTTTTCATCCATATTCTCTGCATCAAATGTATGAACACCTTGTCCTCGTTTACCGTCAAATAAGTTGAACGCTCCTGTTTTCTCATCTTGAGCGATTTCAAATGATTGTCTAGCGCCTAATACTCCGTAACCAAATCCAGTAATGTTATCTACAGCATTATATTTCTCAATCACATTTCCATTTGTCGCATCAACAAAATAATGCCAATATCCTGGAGCTGGTTTTGAAATCGATGCCTTAACTAAATAAGCAAGATAGTAGTTTCCATCTTTTTCATACACAAATAAATCTTTTTTCACACCGTCATAATTCTTTACTGTACCAATTTCTTTCTCAATATCCGCCTTTGCAATCGTTTCTGCTTGCTCTGCGCTAATATTTGCAAACGCAGGAATATTTTTATCTTCTAAATTCGGAATAACTTGTCCGAAGAATGCTTTTACATTATTTTCTTTATCAAGTGTAACAGTTTGATCTGAACCATACACAGGAATGTTATTATGCTTCTCAACTAACTTCACGTGTGTTGTGCCAGATTCAGCGTCTTTTTCTTCCCCAACGACATTAAAGTGTTTATCAATATTCCCTGCTAATTTAAACATATCTTTCTTACTCTCTAAATATTGAAAGACCGTTTCTTTTTTATCTAGTCCTTCTGGTGCTTTCCATTCTTCACCTATGTATGCAGGTGTTTTAAACTCTTGATGATATTGAATTTTTTGTTCTTCCGCTTTCGTTGTCGTTGCTCCAAATGTTCCAAATCCCCCGGCTATAACAGTTAACGCTAATGCTGATGAAATGACTTGCTTTTTCACTATAACATTCCCCATTCCCATAAAGATTTTTGACACTTTTATACAATTCTTGTTTTTCAAGTCGATACCTTTATCAAAAATTTGAGAAAGTTTTTTCTGACAATTTCACTCAAAAAAAAAAGACATCCTATCGGATGTCCTCTTTTCCATAAACGCTCTATTATTTTTTCAACTCAATTGCTAAATAGTGTGATTGCTCTTTCGCTTCAATATGAATATCTTCTTCTATCGCTTCTGCTGCATCACGCATAACAAGCGTTTCACCATTTATTACACTACTTCCTTCAATTTGAACAAGATACAATTGACGGCCTTCTCGCACAGGAAAATGAATTTCTTTTCCGGCATCTAACGATAAAGAATATAAATTTGCATCTTGATGAATTTGAATTGGTGCCCCTCCTTCTACTGGAGATACCATATGGAACCATTCGTTTTCACGCTTGCTCCAATCAAATGTAAACTCACCATAGTTTGGTTTATGATCCGCACGATCTGGTAAAATCCAAATTTGTAATAAACGTAGTGTTTCATTTCCTAAATTATGCTCGCTATGAAATACACCTGTGCCAGCACTCATATATTGAACATGTCCTCGCTCAATTGTTCCGCGGTTCCCCATGCTATCCTCATGTGTTAAAGCACCATCTACAACGTACGAAATGATTTCCATATCGCGGTGCGGATGCATATCAAAACCAGTTTGTGCCGCTACTAGGTCATCATTAATTACACGCAATGCACCGAAGTTCATGTTATTCGGGTTATAGTAATTCGCGAAGGAAAAATGAAAATGTGTATTTAACCATCCATGATTTGCTCTTCCCATATTTTTATGATCAACTTTTCTAAACATACCCTTCACCTCATATTATCTCGAATTCAAGATTTATTATAAAAATTTTTCTCACTGTAATTTTTTTAGTAATTGTAATAATTGATGTTGTTCTTCTACATTTAAATTTTGAAACTGCTCCGCTTGGAACGTTTCTTGAGGCGGGACGATTTCTTCATATAAAACGTTTCCCTTTTCTGTTAACGAAATATATTTTGTAGTACCTTCTTGCTCACGACGAATCCACTCTAGCTGCTCCATTTTATTTAAAAGCTGCGTGATATTTCCCTTCGTAACAAATAGTTTATTTCCAAGCTCTTGCTGCGTTAGACGATTATGCCCTCCAACTTGTGCTAGTACATCAAACTGAGCGGCAGACACATTCCATTCTTTCAAATGCTGATTCGTCTCACGAATACTTTTGTTATAAAAACGTGATAAACGAAACCATAATAGTAATCCGAGTCTATCTTCTGTTTTCATTCTATCACCTCGCTCGTTTCATACCATTAGTTTAGAACTAAACTTTATAAAAGTCAATCACTTACTTTTAGTAACCCCAAAAGAAAGCACAGTGCCATTTCTTCACTATGCTTTACATTAACTTTCTGTTTTTATATTCATCTAACTTCCTCTCTGCGAAATTCCTCGCATCTTTCTCAATCCATCTATCTTCGTACAGTTCACTTCCAACATACAGTACTTCGTTCTTATGCTGCATCGCATGGCGAAATTCATGCAGTAGTGTTTTGAGCACTTGCTCATACTCTTCCCATATGCAAACGAAAATTAATTGTTTTTCTTTATGATAAAAGCCACCTACTGGGAATAAAAATTCCTCTTCTTCTTCTCCTAACGACAGAAGCACATGATTCGCATCACACGTATCACAAAAAATAACTGGCGTTTTACATACTTCAATAAGTGAAAACACATCGTCTCTAAGTCTTTTGACATCCCAAGGAAGCTCCGAATCCAACACATACCAATTCTCAACTTGTTGATATACATTTTGAAACTGGAGTTCCATTTTTCTATAATCCCCTTTCCAAACTCCTTTTCCTATATGTATGCCACAATCTGTAAAATATTAAACATACTCTTCCCCTTTCGAAAAAATGACAATAAAAAAAGAATCTATGTCAGCATAGATTCCTTTTCTACAATCATTGTTTTATTCAGTTAGTCTTCGTATCCCACTTAAAGATTTTATTTAAAAATTTATATACATTCTTTGACTCTTTCGTCAGAAGTGGACCTAAGATCGATAGTATAAGCACGTATAGTGCTGAGAATGGTTTCAAGACTGACATTAAACCACCGGCGATACCGATATTGGCCATAATGATGGAGAACTCTCCTCTTGAAACGATTGTTAATCCAATATTTGTTGACGCTTTATGAGATAATCCAGCTTGTCGCCCTGCAATCATCCCTGCTACAAAGTTACCGATGATTGTAAGAAGGACCGCACCTAACGTTAACCATATCGCTCCGCCTAATGAAAACGGATCAATACTTAACCCGAAACTGAAGAAGAAAATAGCTCCGAAAAAGTCTCTAAATGGAACAACGAGATGCTCAATTCTGTCACTATGCTCTGTCTCAGAGAAAACTAATCCTAAAAGAAGTGCTCCAATTGCTTCGGCAACGTGAATTGTTTCCGAGAAACCTGCAATAAAGAATAACGAAGCAAATACTACAATAATGAAAATTTCATCTGAACTAATATTGAGCAATTTATTTAATAAAGGCGTCGCCTTCCTAGCTACAATAAAGAATAGAAGCATGTATCCTAAAGCAATTCCAATTGAAGTAAGAGCACCTAGGAAGGAAGCATGATCTCCTAGAACTAAACCAGATACAACTGATAAATATACAGCAAGGAATATATCTTCGAACATAATAATCCCTAAAATTAATTCGGTTTCATTATTACCAGTTCTTCTTAAATCCACTAACACTTTAGCAACGATAGCACTAGAAGAAATCGTAATAATACCCGCAATAATTAAGATTTCTAGTAAAGGGAATCCCATTATAAATCCGTATAATAACCCAAGTGAAAAGTTAATTAAAATATAAATCGTCCCGCCAATCGCAATAGAACGTCCAGATTTAATTAGTTTTTTCATCGAAAATTCTAATCCTAGATAGAACAGAAGGAACAGAACCCCAATCCGTCCAAGGAAGGAAATGACACTTGCACTTTCAATAAACTTGAAATCGATAACACCTATTGTCGGCGCATGTGGTCCCACTAACATCCCAAGAACAATCAGAAACGGAATTACTGAGAATTTAAACTTTCCAGCAATTACTGCCGCAATTGCAACTAATACTAACGCTGTACCAACTTCAAAAATTAACGTATCCATCTAGTCAGTCCCCCTATTCGAAAGTAACTCATTAATAATTTTTTTAATTTCTTCTCTCTCACCAGAAACGACAAGCATATCGCCTTCTTCAATTGCTGTTTCTGGCCCTGGATTAAATAGCTTTTTCATATTCTTTTTCATAACTGCAATGATTGTTACGCTATATGTTTTTCTTATTTCCAGATCACCGATTGTTTTTCCGATTGCTGGAGCTGCATTCTCCACTTTGAACCACTCAATCGCCAAACCTTCAAAGACCATTTCAACATTTTCTAACGCTCTAGGCTTATATACCATTCCGCCTAATATTGCTGCAATTTGTCTTGCCTCTGAGTCACGTAATGAAATACTTGAGATGCTTTCTTCATGGTCTGAATCAAAATGATACATTTCTCTACGCCCGTCATCATGAATGACAATCACCATCTTTTCGTTACCTTTCGTAACGATTTGAAACTTATAACCAATACCCGGAAGTTCACTTTCTCTAATATTCATGTTTAGCTCCTCCACAACATTTTTTATTTGAATTTTCTGTTTTTCTGTCTTTTATTCATCCAATCAACTTCAGAAATTCTAACCATTCAGGATACATGTGAGTTGGAAATCTTTTATTGTAATAATAAGTGGCTCCTAAAAAGATACTGAAAGATGTAATGATAAAAAGTATATCACTTCTCATTTTCAAACTTTTAAGGCTTACTTTCAATAAAGTTTCTTCTTTCAAATTATCCCCTCTTTCTTGCTTTACATTTAGTTTTTTAAAATGTAAATAATTCTAAAAATATTATGATGTAACATAATCATAACACATAATATGTTTAAGTAACATAATTTTTTAGAAAAATTGATTCTCGTATATTTTTTGCATATAATTTTCTTATTACGGAAAAAAGGAAGTGTATTATATGGTTGATATCTTTAGCAGATTCCTTGAGGTAACGAATAATATTTTATGGTCATATATTCTTATTGCAATGCTAATCGGCTTCGGTCTTTATTTCTCTTTTAAATTGAAATTTGTCCAAATTACTCATTTCGGTGAGATGGTCGGTTTAATTAGTAAAGGGTTTAATCGAAAAGAAAAAAAGAAAGATAGCATCTCTCCCTTCCAAGCATTTTGCTTAAGTGCAGCAGCACGTATCGGTATCGGAAACTTAGCTGGTGTAGCATTAGCCATTTCAATGGGTGGACCCGGTGCAATATTTTGGATGTGGTTTATCGCTATCCTTGGAGCAGCTACTAGTTTCGTAGAATGTACGCTCGCGCAAATTTATAAAGTAAAAGATGGAAGCAGGTTCCGTGGTGGGCCAGCATATTACATGGAAAAAGGATTAAACAAACGTTGGATGGGTGTTTGGTTTTCGTTACTTATCACAGTTGCGTACGGATTAATTTTCAATTCTGTACAAGCGAATACAGTAACAATAGCGTTTGAAAATGCTTTTGGACTAGAGCGAACAATTGTAGGAGCTCTATTAGCTTTATTAGTGGCAGTTATTATTTTTGGTGGTATTAAGAGCATTTCACGTATTACAGAAATAATTGTTCCTCCAATGGCAATCATTTATATTGGTGTGGCAATTTTTGTCGTTATTAACAACTTCACTATGTTACCAAGCATTTTTTCAGAAATTTTTAACAGTGCATTCGGTTTAGACCAAGCTATCGCTGGTGGTATCGGTGCAGCAATCAAGTTCGGAATTCAGCGCGGTTTATTCGCGACAGAAGCAGGTATGGGTAGCTCTCCTAACGCAGCAGCAACATCAGATGTATCTCACCCTGTAAAACAAGGACTTGTTCAAGCATTAGGAGTGTTCGTAGACACATTCTTAGTATGTACATCAACAGCATTTATCGTATTATGTTCTGGACTGTACAAAGGAACAAACTTACAAGGTATTGAATTAACACAGCAAGCACTAAGTTCACAAATCGGACCGTGGGCAAGCACTTTCTTAGCGATTATTATTTTCCTATTCGCTTTCAGTTCTTTACTAGGAAACTACTATTATGGTGAAACAAATATCGCATTCATTAAAGAAAGCAAAACATGGTTAATGATTTATCGCGTCGCAGTTGTCGGAATGGTATTCTTCGGATCAATCGCTGCCCTTCAAACAGTTTGGAGCTTAGCTGATTTATTCATGGGACTAATGGTATTCACAAACTTAATTGCCATCTCATTCCTTAGCAAATTCGCCTACGCAGCATTAGTAGACTATATGAAGCAAAAGAAACAAGGAAAAGATCCTGTTTTCGTTGCAAGTTCTATCCCTGGCTTACAGAATACAGAGTGCTGGGATGGACAGGATGTAGAAGAGAATAAAAAAGCTGTATAACGATTAAAAGCGGATGCGGCTCGTTTAGAATCGCAGGACATTGGAGCTCTCGACCTTGAAGCGCTTTTTGCTTCGAGCGAGAGAGCGAAATGACCGGAGATTCTAGCCGCTGGAGCTGGATATCGTAAAAAGCGGATGCGGCTCGTTTAGAACAAGAGCTATATATCAAACAAAATCCCTATTACTTCACCGTAATAGGGATTTTTATTTATAACAGTTCATAATTTGTTCAAATTAATTCCAGCAAAAGGGTTGATTTATACGAATTACTAGATTATAATAATTATAAATTAGTAATTGATATCACATAACAACTCAAAAGGAGATTGATCATAATGAACAAACAAGTAATCGAAGTATTAAACAAACAAGTAGCAGACTGGAGCGTTTTATTCACAAAATTACACAACTTCCATTGGTACGTAAAAGGACCTCAATTCTTCACATTACATGAGAAATTCGAAGAACTATACACAGAATCAGCTACTCACATCGACGAAATTGCAGAACGTATTTTAGCAATCGGTGGTAAACCAGTAGCGACTATGAGAGAATACCTAGAAATATCTACTATTCAAGAAGCAGCTTATGGAGAAACTGCCGAAGGAATGGTTGAAGCAATCATGAAAGACTACGAAATGATGCTAGTCGAACTGAAAAAAGGCATGGAAATCGCTCAAAACTCTGACGACGAAATGACATCTGACCTATTACTAGGCATCTACACAGAACTAGAAAAACACGCTTGGATGCTACGTGCGTTCTTGAATCAATAATAGATTTTAAAGCGGAAGCGGCTCGTTCAGAGTCGCAGGACATTGGAGCTCTCGACCTTGAAGCGCTTTTTGCTTCGAGCGAGAGAGCGAAATGGCCGGAGATTCTAGCCGCTGGAGCTGGATAATACTTAAAGCGGAAGCGGCTCGTTCAGAGTCGCTTTTTTTTCTACGGAGTGGTCGCACATGCTGATACATGAAATTATATCAACGATTTTTCAAATATATCGACGATTACTCACAATATATCAACGATTTTTTCATTATATCGACGATTCGACACAGGATATCGACTTACCGACAAATCACGACAATATCAGCGTCCCTCTCCTCTACTTTTATCAATATATTACAATCCCTTTTATGTTAAAATATAGGTAACATCCTTTAGTAAAATAGATCCAAAAAAGCTTTTCCATATTCATCATTTACTACTTAAATGGCGGGAGTGGTTCAGTTGAAAGACTACTTAATTAGAGCATTTTTTGCGTTAATAACAGTTGGGATTGTCTTACTTATAGCTAATATTTTCAATATACGTATCGAGGTAAAAGACTATGCTTTCCTCGTTGTTGTAGCAATTGGTGGCGGCTGGGGTGGCTGGTACCTGTATAAAAAACAAAGTAATCAAAGTGATAAAGGCATTCCAAAGTAATACGGAATGCCTTCTTTTTATTGCCGTCTATAATAAATAATAAAATTCAAACCGTTAATACAACCAATCGCAATAAACATGATAAAACTCTGTGCATCCCCAACTAGACTATACTCATCAACGATAAATCCAGACATAAACAACGTGATTGCTGAAACGCCGATACATAATATCGAAATAAACCAAAGCGAAAACTCATTAATTAGCTCTTTCTTCTGTGTTGAAACAATTAGCATAACAAGAAGGGACGCTGCTAAAATACTTTTGAAAACCGGTCTTAAATAAACAAACTCCTCCATCAATTTCTCCTTTTCCCAAAACATCATATTTCAACATTAACATATTTAACCAAATTAAAAACACATGCCTTTTCAATATAAAATGACATGTGTTTCCGAAAATCTCTATAACTTTGTATTATGATAACTGTTTCCACTTCGTTCCTAAAACAGGACGCTCGTAATTTTGGATCTCATGAATTAGTTTATCTGCCGTCTCAGCTGAAACGATCAACTCTTTATTCGATGGGTTCATAAACCCTTCTTCTGCTGCGCGTTCAACCATTTGCAGGATTGGTCCGTAAAAATCTTTAATGTTTAATAAACCAACCGGCTTATTATGTATACCAATTTGTGACCAACATACAACTTCAAATAACTCTTCAAACGTTCCGTATCCGCCTGGTAATGCAATAAAAGCATCCGCAAGCTCTGCCATTTTCGCTTTACGTTCGTGCATCGTTTCTACCTCAATGAGTTCTGTTAACCCTGTATGTACAATTTCTCCTCGGAATAGACCGCGCGGCATAACACCTGTTACACGTCCACCTAAACGAAGAACTTCATTTGCTACTTCTCCCATTAATCCAACGCATGAACCGCCGTATACGAGCTCATAGTCGTTCTCAACAAACATTTTCCCTAACGCTATTGCCTGCTCTTTAAATTCTGGTCTCTCCCCTAAGTTGGAACCTGCAAACACACAAATCTTTCTCATTCCTACACCCCGAAACTATATATTGTTATGATACAATAAACATTGTACAACATATTGAGGGGATGAGGAAGAAATGGATATCGTTGCATTTCAAAGATGGGTTGAGGAATTTTACGAAAAACGAAGCTGGTCACAATATAATGCCTTTATTCGCTTAAATTTCTTAACTGAGGAAGTTGGGGAAGTTTCACGTGTTGTTCGCGCCATTGAAATTGGCCGTGATCGTCCCGACGAAAAAGTGAAGACAGAAGAAGAGCTAAAGCAAGAGTTAAAAGAAGAACTTGGTGATGTACTATCTAATCTTATTATTCTTTCACAAAAATATGATCTAGATCTACAAGACATTATGGAGGCACACGTCACAAAGCTTTCGAAAAGGTTCGAAGTATCCAAATGAGAACATTATCAATTATGGTATAATATTCTTGTCACAATACTAAGGGGGATTTTATGTTATCTAAAAAATTGCACGACGCATTAAACGATCAAATGAACTTTGAATTTTACTCTGCCCACGCTTATATGGCAATGGCTGCTTACTGTACAGCGGAGAGCTACGATGGATTCGCTAACTTTTTCCTTGTACAAGCTGAAGAAGAACGCTTCCACGCAATGAAGCTTTACAACTATATTAACGACCGCGGTGAGCGCGCTATTGTTACTGGATTTGATAATCCGAATAACGAATATGAATCTGTACTGAACGCTTTTGAAGTGGCACTTGAGCACGAGCGTGAAGTAACGAAGCGTATTTACAACTTATCTGATATCGCTTGGGATGAGCGTGAGCACGCAACAATTACCTTCTTAAAATGGTTCGTCGATGAGCAAGTAGAAGAAGAAGCTTCATTCGATAGCATCATTCAAAAATTAAAACGTATTACAAGCGATTCAAACGCATTATTTATGCTAGATGCTGAATTAGAGAAACGTACATTTACGCCTCCAGCTGAGTAGTATTTTTATCACCTTAATGAATGTATTAAGGTGATTTTTTTATTTCCTCTCTCAGCCCAATAACCTTCGCCAAATCCTTCTTATAAATCCCTGAAACCTTTTCAACAAAATCACTCTGAGTAAACGTCCCATCGCCTTCTTCTACTATGCTTAAATATCCATGTATGAATTTCAAAAAAGTTCTAGCATCTTCACCAGTTAAACGATTAATGTTATCTATAACCTCATCAAATTCCTTTAAAATATCCTGTTCTTTCACCCGAATCCCTCCTCTCTGTATTACTTATCATACCAAAATAAAAAAGCCGTTCATCTCCTAAATGAGAGATAAACGACTTCTTTATCATTTTATTAAAGCATAACCCCAACGATAATCGCTGATAATATACTTACTAACGTTGCACCGTATACAAGTTTTAATCCGAATGAAGATACAACGTTTGCTTGTTTGCCATCGATACTCTTCGTTGCACCTGCGATAATTCCGATTGATGAGAAGTTCGCAAATGATACAAGGAAGATAGATAAAATACCTACTGTACGAGTTGATAAATCGCCTGCTACTTTACCAAGGTCAAGCATCGCAACGAATTCGTTCGTTACTAACTTCGTTGCCATAATTTGTCCTGCTTGTAGCATCTCTGATGTTGGAATACCCATTACGAATGCTAATGGTGAGAATACATATCCTAAAATGCTTTGGAATGTGATTCCGAAAATTGAATCGAATACACCATTAATTGCTGTAATTAATGCTACGAAACCGATTAACATCGCCGCTACTGTTACAGCGATAGAGAAACCAAGCATAATATATTCGCCTAACATTTCAAAGAATGTTTGTTTTTTATCTTCTTGTAATTCTAAAATATCGTCTTCTTCTTTTACTTCATATGGATTAATAATATGAACGATAATGAATCCGCTAAATAAGTTTAGTACAAGTGCTGTTACTACATATTTTGGATCAATCATTTTCATATAAGAACCAACGATTGACATCGATACTGTTGACATTGAAGATGCACAAAGTGTGTATAAACGATTTTTCGGTAATTTGCTTAGTTGATCTTTTACTGTAATGAATACTTCACCTTGACCAACGATTGCAGCTGCTACTGCATTATATGATTCTAGTTTTCCTAAGCCGTTAATTTTACTTAATAGGAAACCGACTGCACGAATGATAATCGGTAATACTTTAATGTGTTGTAAGATCCCAATTAGTACTGCTAAGAAAATAATTGGTAATAATACTGTTAAGAAGAATGGTGCTTGTCCATCATTTGCTAGACCACCAAATACGAAATTAACCCCTGCTTCCGCAAATTTTAAAATAGCGCCAAACCCATCTGCAATCCCTTTTACTAATACAAATCCGACCTTTGTATTTAGTAAGAAATACGCGAGTACCAATTGAATGACTAGCATAAGTGCAATTGGTTTATATTTAATTTTCTTACGATCTGAACTGATAAGGAAACCTAGTACAAATACTACAAGTAAACCGACTAGAAACATTACTATTTTCATATGTGAATCCTCCACTTCTCCCACGAGTTATCGGTCGTATAACGTATAACGAATGACGTCTGACCATTGATGTTAAAAAAATTTAAAACCCCTAAATACTATTCAACTGTTATCTAAAATCAGTAAGCGTTTACATAAATTGCAATTTATAAAAGGTAGCTTCTTCTCTCCTACCATACTTGAAAGTCTGAAATTGATACCACCTACAAATCAAATTGTAAGCGTTATCTACCCGAAATGCAATATAAATTTTAAAAGATTTTTATATGTTAATATATTCCTAAATAATTGGTTTTTTCATGCAAATTTACCATAAAAAATAGTCCTAGCTATAAGCTAGGACCATCTTTTTTTTATAACATAACACCAACGATAATCGCTGATAGAATACTTACTAATGTCGCACCGTATACAAGGCGTAGACCGAATGATGATACAACGTTTGATTGGTTTTCATCGATACCTTTCGTTGCACCTGCGATAATTCCGATTGATGAGAAGTTCGCAAATGATACAAGGAATACAGAAAGAATACCAACTGTACGAGCTGATAAGTCACCAGCTACTTTTCCAAGATCAAGCATCGCAACAAACTCGTTTGATACTAATTTTGTTGCCATAATTTGTCCCGCTGTTACCATCTCTGCTTGCGGGATACCCATTACGAATGCTAATGGTGAGAAAATATATCCTAAAATAGCTTGGAATGTAATACCGAACATGGAATCAAACAAGCTATTGATTGCTGTAATTAATGCTACGAAACCAAGTAACATTGCCGCTACTGTGATCGCGATTGTGAAACCAAGCATAATATATTCACTTAGCATTTCAAAGAATGACTGTTTTTTCTTATTTTCTAATTTCAGTGTATCTTCTTCTTCTGTAATATCGTACGGGTTAATAATATGAATAATAATGAAACCACTAAATAAATTTAATACAAGTGCTGTTACTACATATTTTGGTTCAATCATTTTCATATAAGAACCTACGATTGACATTGATACTGTCGACATGGAAGATGCACATAATGTATATAAACGATGTTTTGGGATTTTACTTAATTGATCTTTTACTGTAATAAATACTTCTGCTTGCCCAACAATAGCAGCTGCTACTGCGTTATATGATTCTAGTTTACCTAGACCATTTACTTTACTTAACAACGTACCAATAGCACGAATAAATATCGGTAAAATTTTAAAGTGTTGCAGAATTCCGATTAAAACGGCAAAGAATACGATTGGTAATAACGCTGTTAGGAAGAATGAAACCTCTCCTTTATTAACAAGGCCACCAAATACGAAAACGATTCCAGCTTCCGCGTATCCAAGAAGCGCGCCAAATCCATCTGAAATTCCTTTTACTAAAATATAACCAACTTGCGTATTTAATAAGAAATAACTTAACACTAGCTGAATAACAAGCATGATTGCGATTGGTTTATACTTAATCTTCTTTCGATCGGCACTTATAAGAAAACCGAGTACGAATACAACGAGCAATCCTACAAGAAACATAACAAACTTCATTAATAAAATCCTCCATTTAACTCTTCATTAACGTTGAACGTCTGACCACTCGAAATAAGAAATAATCCGAACTTTCCATTTCTCCTCCAAAACCTTCAATCGGATAGGAAAGATCATAAAACCTCTTGTTTCAAAGGCATTTTCCATTCTAACATAAATCACAACTCATATCCGCACTTTTCTTAAAAAAATTACATTTTATTATAAAACACTCATGAATGTTCGTCTTTTACTCTTTAAAATAAACTTTAATCGAGCCTCATAAATAGCAGGATAAAACAAAAAAATGAGCATCAAGTTTTACTTGATGCTCACCTCATTATACTGCTTTTTCTTTATCAGCTACTGCTGGCTTGTCCCAGCACTCTGTATTGTTCAAACCTGGAATAGACTCCGCATAGAACACTGGATCTTTTCCTTGTTTCTTTTGCTTAATGTAATCTGATAATGCCGCGAAAGCATACTTAGAAAGGAATACGATCGCAACTAAGTTAATAATAGCCATAATACCCATGAATAAATCTGCTACATCCCAAACGATTTGAATTGTTGCTACAGATCCTAACATAACCATACCAAGTACAGCAATTCGATAAGCATTTAGTAACACTTTACTTCCATTTAAGAACTCAATATTTGTTTCACCATAGTAGTAGTTACCTACTAATGAACTAAATGCAAACAAGAAGATTGCAACTGCTACAAATATAGATGCCCATGGTCCGATATGTTGGCTTAATGCTTGCTGCGTTAATTGAATACCATTTAAATCAGCCGCATTATGCACATCTGATAAAAGAATGATAAATGCTGTACAACTACAAATTAATAATGTATCTGTAAATACCCCTAAAGTTTGAATGAAACCTTGTTTAACTGGGTGCGTTACGTTTGCAGTCGCAGCTGCGTTCGGCGCACTACCCATACCTGCTTCATTTGAGAATAATCCACGTTTTACCCCTAGTAAAATCGCAGCTCCTAATCCTCCGCCTACTACTTCTTTAATTCCGAAAGCATGTAAGAAAATTTCTTTAAATACATATGGAATTGCCGTAATGTTTGTTACAACAACGAATAATGCCACTGCTACATATATAATTGCCATTACTGGAACAATCATTTCAACCGCACGTGCAATACGTTTTACTCCGCCGAAGATGATGATTGCCATTAAACCAGCCATAAACAGACCTACAAACTTACCATCTGTGTTAAATGCTCCATCAAAAGCTGCCGCTACTGTGTTTGACTGCACGGCGTTGAAAATTAACCCAAAACTAACCGTTATTAGAACCGAGAAGACAACTCCTAGCCAGCGTTTCTTTAAACCCTTTTCCATATAATACGCTGGGCCACCGCGGAATGCGTTCCCATCTTTTACTTTATAAATTTGCGCTAATGTGCTCTCTACAAATGCAGAAGCACCCCCAATTACCGCGATTAACCACATCCAAAATACTGCTCCTGGTCCACCTGCTGAAATTGCGATAGCTACACCAGCTAGGTTACCAGTACCTACACGAGAAGCTGTACTCATACAAAAAGCCTGGAACGATGATACACCGCTCTTCTCTTTTTGTGCTTTCCTCGTTTTCGAACTTGCCCCGTCCCCAAGCAATCGAATCATTTCACCGAAGTAACGAATTTGAACAAATTTCACACGAAACGAAAAGTAAAGTCCTAATCCAATTAACATCGCAATGATTATATATGACCAAAGAACATTATTTATATCCCCAATTATATTAGTTAAAAAATCCATAATTGCATTGCCCCCTCTTCTTCACAATAAGAAAATTATATTCTAAAAACTCTTAGTAATCAAGAATTTTCGACAAAAAGATGTGAGGTTTTCTAACATGAAAATGTTACCACATATAACACAGTTGTTTTTTCTCTACTAAAACATCACAACTAGCACAAGCATCCCTACCTATTCAACTGATTATTTCCATACTGAAAATAGCAAGACAAACAAACCACCGAGTTACAACAAAAAAAGATGAGTATCGACTTCAGCTCGATACTCATCTTTTCATCACACTGCTTTTTCTTTATTCGTTACAGCCGGTTTATCCCAACACTCTGTATTCGTTAAACCTGGAATAGAATCTGCACTGAACACCGGATCTTTTCCTTGTTTCTTTTGCCTTACATAGTCCGCCAATGCAGCGTATGCAAATCGCCCAAGAAGTGTAATCGCAATTAAGTTTGTGATTACCATTAGACCCATAAATAAATCTGCCATATTCCATACAACTTGAAGTGTAGCAACAGAACCGAATAATACCATTGCAACCACCGCAATACGGTAAATTGTTAACCAAGTTTTACTTTGTTTAATGAATTCAATATTCGTTTCACCATAATAGTAGTTTCCTAGAAGTGAACTAAATGCAAATAAGAAAATAATAATCGCTAGGAAGCTACTTGCCCACGGACCAATTTGTGAACTTAATGCATTTTGCGTTAATTCAATCCCTTCTAAATTTGTCGCTTTATATGCACCAGAGCATAGTACGATAAATGCTGTTGATGTACATACTAAAAATGTATCTACTAGTACTCCAATTGTTTGAATAAATCCTTGTTTCGCTGGATGTGTTACATCCGCTGTTGCTGCCGCATTCGGCGCACTACCCATACCTGCTTCATTCGCAAATAATCCGCGCTGAATACCAAACTTCATCGCAGCACCGATACCGCCACCTACAGCTGAATCTAAACCAAATGCACCTTTAAAGATTTCTGTAAACATATCCGGTATTAAATAATAATTTTTAATAACAACGAAAATTGCTACTGCAATATAAATAAGCGCCATTGGCGGAACGATCATTTCAGACATACGCGCGATACTTTTCACGCCACCAAAAATAATAACCGCGACTAATACCGCTAATACAATCCCAACAACGTAACGCTCAATACCGAAAGCATTTTTAAATGCTAATGTAACTGTATTTGCTTGTACTGAGTTGAAAATTAATCCGTAACTAATTGTAATTAGAATAGAGAACCAAATCCCCATCCAACGTTTATTTAAACCTTTTTCCATATAATAAGCAGGTCCACCACGGAAGCCACTGCCATCTTTTATTTTATAAATTTGCGCAAGCGTACTTTCTACAAAACTTGAAGACGCCCCAATAATCGCAATTACCCACATCCAAAATACCGCTCCAGGTCCTCCCATAGAAATAGCTAACGCTACCCCAGCTAAGTTCCCGATTCCAATACGAGCTGCTGAACTCATACAAAATGCTTGGAAAGAAGATACACTACCTTTTTTACGCGTCTTTCCAGTTAATCCATCACTCATTAATCGAACCATTTCCCCTAAATGAGTGATTTGTACGAATTTCAATTTAATAGAAAAATAAAGACCTAAACCAATTAACATTGCAATAAGAATATATGACCAAAGAATTGTATTCGTTGATGTAACAAATTGCTCTAACATATTCATACAATTAACCCCCTCCTTTTCTCCATAAAACGAATTATATTTAAAAAATATTTAAAAATCAACATTTTTCGACAATTTTCGATTTCCAAATGTTAGAGGTTTATAAAGTAACAATTTTTTTATGACTCCACTCCCTCTAACTGTACATACTAAAACAAAAAATAAATCTACAAACAACACCATTGACAAAAATACCAGCCTGTAACTATAATGATTACATCAGGTTGTAACAAACCTAATTACAATACATTCATTTACTTTCAGATATACACTTTAACAAAACAATTTGGAGGGATTTATTATGAAAATCGGAATCATCGGAGCAACTGGTAAAGCAGGAAGTCGTATTTTAAAAGAAGCTGTAGATCGCGGACATGAAGTAACTGCAATCGTAAGAAACGGTGCAAAAATTACAGAAGAAAACGTAAAAGTTTTAGAGAAAGATGTATTCTCTCTTACATCTAATGACCTACAAGCATTTGACGTAGTTGTAAATGCTTTCGGCGCTCCAGCAGGCGAAGAGCACCTTCACGTAGATGCAGGAAACGTACTAATTGAAGCGATGAAAGGTGCACCAACCACAAAATTACTTGTAGTTGGCGGAGCTGGAAGCTTATTTGTAGACAAAGAAAAAACAACACGTGTATTCGATACACCAGGTTTCCCAAATGAATACCTTGCAACAGCTCAAAACCAAGGGAAAAACTTAGAAATCTTAAAGCAAACTAACGATATTACTTGGACATTCATCAGCCCTTCTGCACTATTCGCATTAGGAAAACGCACAGGCTCTTATACAGCTGGAAAAGACAACCTTCTTGTTAACTCAAAAGGTGATAGCTACGTAAGTTACGAAGACTTCGCAGTTGCGGCACTTGATGAAATCGAAAATCCAAAACACGTAAACGAACGCTTCACAGTAGTTTCTGAAGCTGAATAATAGAAAAAGCTCGTAAAACATAATGTTTTACGAGCTTTTTTATTATTGTACTTGCTCTAAACCATTTGGAGTAATCTTAAAGGAAATTTCTTTAAACTTTTTCTTATCTCCTTTTCCAACTAACTCACTCTTTTTATACCAATTCAAACGATTTGATTCAGCATGGTATACTTTCACTACATCCCCATACTGGAATGAAGTTCCGTTTACTTGCTCAGCAAAATTCTTTGAAGTTTCTTGTCCTTCTGCCGTTACTTGCTTTTTCACGTTTCCATTTTGATCATATAGTGTAATTCCCATATATAATTCATTTTTAAAGTAGCTATGAATTTGTTCATTTGTATACGTTACATGTAGTTGCTTATCTTCATGATTGAACGTTACAACAGAACGAATATCATCACCCAGCCCTTGGTATACAAGACTATCGCCATACGTTACTTCTAACGCTACTTCTGTCACTTGCTTATTTCCAAATCGATCTTTCGTTTCTACTTTCACCGTTTGTTCACCGATTTTTGTTGTATCTGGTTTCCCTACAAAACCTACTACTTCTCCGCCCGTTACTTCAACAAATTTCCTCGCGTCCAGCGTTTCGCTGTTTGTTCCGATTGCTACTTGCTGCGGATTTGCTTTTACTGTTTGCTCACCGTCTAACCTTTCAAATCCATTTTCAGTGATTTTGAAGACTAATTCTTTTATATCCTTACTTTTCCCTTCGCCCACATATACATCTTTTTGATACCAATGTAAACGAGAAGATTCTGCATGATATACTTTCACTACATCTCCATACTCAAATGCAAGTCCATTTACTTCCTTAGCAAATTCTTGCGTATTCTCTAAACCTTTTACCGCTATATTTTTCTTCACCTTTCCTTCTTTATTGTACAGGGTGAATTCAAAATACTTCTCATCTTTAAAGTAATCATGAATTAGATTCTTTGTATCTGTCGCACTCAGTTTTTTCGTATCATGATGCAGAGTTACAATTGATTTCAAGTCACCATCTCTATAACCTAATCCATATACTAATAGGCTATCTCCATATGTTACTGTTAGAGATACTTCCGTCACTTGCCTATTTCCAAACATATCTTTCGTTTCTACTTGCACTTGTTGTTCACCGATTTTTGTTGTATTTGGTTTTTCTACAAATCCAACTACTTCTCCATCTTTCACGTCAACAAAGTCCTTTGCATCTAACTTCTCAATATCTGTTCCTACTACTACTTGTTGCGGTTTCGCTGTTATTTCTTGTTGAGTCGCCATTCTTTCGAAACCGTGCTCCGTAACTTTAAAGACTACCTCATGAACGCCATACTCTGTATTCACAAATTCATTCTTTTTATACACTTTAAATCTATCAAACTCTTTTTGATATACTTTTACTACATCACCATATTCAAAAGTCATTCCATTGAATTGCTCTGCAAATGCTTTTGTATTTTCAGACGCTTTTACAGATACTGCTTTCTTCTCTTTTCCATCTTTATCATATACAGTCATTTCCATATATTTCTCATCTGCAAATGACGTATGCATTGGACCTTCTGAATTTGTTGTACTAAATTTCTTGTCTTCATGGTTTAATGTCACAATCGATTTAATATTTGTTCCACCATGCCATGTACCGAAGAACATAATGCTATCACCGTAAATTACTTCTAACGACACTTCTGTCACTTGCTTATTTCCAAATCGATCTTTCGTTTCTACTTTTACCTTTTGTTCACCGATTTTTGTTGTATTTGGTTTCTCTACAAAGCCAACTACTTCTCCATCTTTCACGTCAACAAAGTTCTTTGCATCTAACTTCTCAATATCTGTTCCGACTACTACTTGTTGCGGTTTCGCCGTTACTTCTTGCTCGCTGTCTAACCTTTCAAATCCATTTTCAGTGATTTTGAAAACTAATTCCTTTATCTCTTTACTTTTTCCTTCACCCACATATGCATCCTTTTGATACCAATGTAAACGAGAAGATTCCGCATGATACACTTTCACTACATCTCCATACTCAAATGCAAGCCCATTTACTTCCTTAGCAAATTCTTGCGTATTCTCTAAACCTTTTACCGCTATATTTTTCTTCACTGATCCTTCTTTATCGTACAATGTGAATTCAAAATACTTTTCATCTTTAAAGTAATCATGAATTAGGTTCTTTGTATCTGTCGCACTCAGTTTTTTCGTATCATGATGCAAAGTTACAATTGATTTCAAGTCACCATCTCTATAACCTAATCCATATACTAATAGGCTATCTCCATATTTTACTGTTAGAGGCACTTCCGTCACTTGCTTATTTCCAAACATATCTTTCGTTTCTACTTTCACTTGTTGTTCACCGATTTTTGTTGTATTTGGTTTTTCTACAAATCCAACTACTTCTCCATCTTTCACGTCAACAAAGTCCTTTGCATCTAACTTCTCAATATCTGTTCCTACTACTACTTGTTGGGGTTTCGCTACTACTTCTTGTAAGCTATCTTTTAATTCGAACCCTTGCGGAGTGATTTGGAATAATTTCTCTTTTTTATTTTTAGCCTTCCCTTGATCTACAAGTGTATTATTTTGGTACCACTTCAAACGGTCCGGTTCTGCATGAAATACTTTTACTACATCACCATATTCAAAATCAAATTCATTTAGTTCCATCGCAAATCTTTTTCCAGTTTCTTGCCCTTCTGCTGATACACGTTTCTTTTCAATTCCATTTCGATCATATATCGCTAAGCCCATATATTTTTCTTTCTCGAAACGGTAATGTATTTTATTATTAGTAAAGTTTACATTTAATTTTTTTTCATTGTGTCGAAGCATCACTGTCGACATTACATCATTTGAAAGTCCTTGAAAAATTATACTATCACCATAAATCCCATTGACTTGGACAGGGATTGAATTTTTATTTCCCTTCTCATCCTCAATTTCTACTAATACTTCCTGTTTCCCATCATCTAATTTAGACCATATAATCTTACCTGTTACTTTTACATTCTCCCCTAAGTTTCGGACAAGTTTACTCGCTTCATTCTCATCCAAATCCGTACCAACTAAAAGGTTTTGTACCTCATTAGCAGGTTCACCATACGGAACTTTATACGGTTCAACTTGCTTCTCGCGAATCTCATTACTATCTGTAGCTTTCCAAATTTCCTTTTCTAATTTAGGTAATTTTAATTTTTCTATTTTCTCTCTAATATCATCATTTGGCGTTAATCCCCATTCCTCAAAGAAAGGAATTAAATTTTGCCCTGCCACTTGTGATGTCATATAAATAAATAGCTGCTTTTTCTCTTCATCAGACGCAGGCATTTCACTCTGAGGTAACAAACGATAAGCTTGATGTAACCTAGGATAAAAATGTTCTCCATACACTACATTTAATTGCCAAAACATTGTAAGAGGATTAATGTCATCAATAAATCTTTCTGCTTTAGGTTTCTCTAAATACTCAAATGAGTTTTTATAGTGCTCATCCATTTCTAATTGATTCCCTAACGCCTTTTGAACAGCTAATGAGTAAATATTTACTGTAACTTCCCTTACTTTAGACCACTTCCAAGGTTCTTGCTGATGTAAATGTCCAACTTCATGCCACGGTCCCCAGCCATCCTTTTCAAGCACTTCTATATCTAAAACTCTATTCATTGCGCTTGGGATATATCCTGTATGATAATTTTTCGCAAACATAAAGTCACCTTCAGCAGGCTTCCTTTTCTCAATAAACTGAGCATAATGAATTGGAGATTTCGCAACCCCAACACCGTCCTCAGATAATCCTGCTACTGCATTTTCTATTCGAATAATCTTATCGTGTAATTTCATTAACTCTATCGGGTTTGTGTTCTTCATAAACTTTTGTATAGAGCTCGGACTAGCAGTAATTAAACTTCTCTCACCTTTTAATTCCACTGCATAAGGATCCTTATATTTTTTTAACATTTCATCCCAATCTTTTTTCGTATGCTTCCCTAAAATAAATAATGGGAAGTGACTACCACCATTCGTAACTGAAGCTGTTACTTCTCCTTCGTTATTCATATTATAAAAATATAAAATACCGCCTCTTGGAGATGAAATAACATTTTTCCCTGGTTTTAAATCAAACTCTTCTGGGTCCTTTTCATCATAAGATCTCGTTCCTATGAAAGCTTGAATGGACTGTGTTCCTTTTATTTCAATTGTAATCTCTTCATTTGGCTCTGCATAAATTCCAGTTGGTTCATTCGCAGAAAGTTTCCAACTAACTCTTAAACGTTTATTTTCTTCATCCACGCTACCTTTACCCGGTAACTGAAACACTCTCTGCTCAAATTCATTCTCTTTAACCTCTTCTAATTTCCCACCTTTATTCTCTTCCAAAGGTGCCGCATATCCTTTCGATGCTTCGAAAGCTACTGGCGATAATAATGTTGATATGCATATTCCAGCTACTAATACCCTACTACTCTTTTTCTTCGACATAATCTGTGTCCCCTGTTCCTTTATTTAGAGAAACTACCCTATATATATTCATTTAATAAGACATCCTATTATTTTTATAAAAACATGTAATGAATAGACTAACACCTCGCGCACCTGTATCAATTACTACCGCATTCCTCTCCATGTATTCGCTTTCTTACATTATAAAAATTTTTATGTAACGTATCCTCCTCACTTCCCTCTACTTGTGATGAGTTCTCTCTACATAAAAAAGAGAATAGTAAAAGATATATTTTCAGTATTGTCATCTATACATCTAAAGTTATGAATAACGATAGGAACTTACATTTTCTTCATATATGACCATCTATAGGTAGTTTTTCCAACTGAATTTTACACGCTTTCTACTTTGTTTGATAGCCTTTTCAATTAGAATAATGTTACAATTTTGTGAATACAATCTATTAATTGTAACGTTAAGATTTTACTATATTTATATTATTTCTAAATAAAGTTTATACTGTATAAACAGTACTTTTATCCCACATTTAATTTTCTTAATATAATTTTATCGTTCACAGAAAAAGCATTGGCACACGGCCAATGCTTTTTCATTATCTCTTTTGATTCGGTTTATGTGGTTCGTTTGGAGTATATGGTTTATTATCATGACTATGTGTTTTTTTCCAACTTACCGATAACTCAGGACTTGTTTTTTCCTCACTTCGTTCAAGTAATACGACTGCATTTTGAATTGTTGGTGTACCCTTATGAGCAATACCTTGTAGCTTCGTTAAATTCCCTAATACTTTAAAGCTAAACCCACCAGCTGGTGTTTGTTTTGGAATTAAGATGCGGAACTTTTCACCCACATTAAATTCCGTTTTCGCTTCGCCTTTTTCATTTACAAACTTCGCGCCCGCTGGTGCACCTGTTGCTTGCACTTTATACGTTCCGCTTTTCGCGTTTGTTTCTACTGTATATAAACCTGTTTCAAAGAAATCATTTTTTAACACTGCTTGTTGTTCTTCTGATGGCACGACGCTCATCGTAATTTCTTGTAATTCTTCACTCGCATTTGCTTTTGCAACGATATCTTTCGTTACCTTTTCTACATTTTTATTTCGGAAATCTAAATCATTAATATCGATTTGTTTTAACGCATTCCATACTGCAAGCTGCGTTGCATAATGTGCTTCTCTCCAATCAGAAACACCTAATTCTTGTGGACTTTTTTGTGGATATCCATTCAATAGTACACGGTACACATTAATATCCACTTTCCCCATTTCTGGTAAATCTTGACCACTCGGAGATTTCAAATCTACATTTAAGCAAAAGGCAATTTTACCATCTGCTGTTTTTATAAGCTCTGTTCGAATTGGTTTCTTCTTTGATTTGCTATAACTCCAATCCATTTCATACTTTGTATGATCCATAACTTCGGCGAATGCTTTTTGAAGTGGAAATAATAAGTTCGCAAATACAAATAAAACACTCAAAAAAGCGGCCATTAGCTTGAACGATCGTTTTATATTCATGTTTACAACCCCTTATGAAATAACAAATTTTCTCCTGTTTATTATTTAGTTAGAAAATTTTTTTATGCATAAGCAAAACAAAAAAAGAGTGCAAATTGTTTGCACTCCTTCTCTCTACTATAAGTTTAGAAATCAAAGTTATCAGGGTCTGGACCAACGCGATGATTTTCATTTAACGCATCGATTTTCTCCATATCTTCTTTCGTTAATTCGAAATTAAATATATCGGCATTCGCAACGATGCGGTGTTCCTTCGTTGACTTCGGAATTGTGACAACTTCATTTTGAAGATCCCAGCGTAAAATGATTTGAGCTGTCGTTTTCCCATACTTATCAGCAATTTCTTGCAATGTTTCGTTATCTAACAATTGACCTTGCATAAGTGGTGACCATGCTTCCATTTGAATACCTTGCTCTTTACAGAAAGCTTGTAATTCTTTTTGTGTTAAGCGAGGGTGATATTCCACTTGGTTAATCATCGGTTTCATTTCTGCACCTGCTAGTACGTCTTTCAGATGATGAATTTGGAAGTTACTTACGCCAATTGCACGTACGCGTTCTTCTTTATAAAGTGTTTCTAATGCTCTCCACGACTCTTTGTATTTCCCTTCTACAGGCCAATGAACAAGATATAAATCTAAATAATCTAGTTCTAATTTTTTTAAGCTTTCTTCATATGCAGCAAGTGTCGTTTCATATCCTTGATCCGAATTCCACACTTTTGAAGTAATGAATAAATCTTCTCGAGAAATCCCTGCTTCTTTTATACCAGCACGAATTCCTTCTCCTACTGCTTTCTCATTTCCATAAATCGCAGCTGTATCGATACTGCGATATCCTGCTTTAATCGCTGATTTCACAGCCTCTACAAGCTCCGGTCCGTCTTCTACTTTAAATACACCTAAACCGAACCAAGGCATTTCTACACCGTTATGCAATGTTGTTGTACTTTGTAAATTCATTATATTTTCTCTCCCTTAATTCACTTGATCTCTTTTTTCTAATGTCATACTCCACGCCGTTAACATAACAGCACCTACTACCATCATGCCGCCTACCCAAGCTGTATGAATTAACCCTAACGAGTTCGTTACAATGCCGCCTAAGTAAGCACCAAGAGCGATTCCTGCGTTAAATGCTGCAATGTTAATCGCGGATGCTACATCAACAGCGCTAGGTACAAATCTCTCAGCCAATATAACGACATACACTTGTAACCCTGGAACATTCATAAATGCGAATAGTCCCATGAAAATAATTGTGATGAATCCAGCGACTTTAAACGGCGCTGTAAATGTTAAAACAAATAATACAACTGCTTGAATGAAGAACATGTAAAATAGCGCTCGAATTGGATTATGATTTGATAATTTTCCGCCGACCATATTCCCAATCGCAATTGCGATTCCGTACACTAACAAAATAATTGTAACGGTACTTGCTTTAAATCCTGTTACTTCTTGTAATAGCGGAGATAAATACGTAAATGTTACGAATGTTCCCCCGTATCCTAATGCAGTAATAATAAATACGAGTAGTAGTCTTCCATTCGTAATTAGCTTAAACTGATCGCGAAATGATACAGGCGTACCTTTTTTTAAGTTAGAAGGAATTAGCATACTATTGGCTATTAAGGCAACGATTCCAATTGCCACAATTACAATAAACGATGCTCTCCAGCCAAATTGTTGACCGATAAACGTTCCAATTGGTACACCTGTAATGGTCGCAACGGTTAAACCAGTAAACATAAATGCAATTGCACTCGCACGTTTATTCTCTGGTACAAGCGCAGCCGCAATTGTGGATCCTATCGACATAAAAACGCCGTGCGCAAACGCAGATACAACCCTCGCGATAAGTAACACAGTAAAACTTGTTGCCACCGCCGCAATTCCATTACCAATAATGAAAATAATCATAATCCACATTAATAACGTCTTTCGCGACATACTAGCTGTTAATGACGTTAATACTGGGGCACCAAACGCTACTCCTAATGCATATAAAGAAACGGTTAAACCCGCTGTTGTAACAGAAACATGTAAATCCTCTGAAATAGATGGTAATAAACCGACACTAATAAATTCGGTTGTACCAATTCCAAACGCACTAATGGCTAGTGCTAATAAAGCAAACATACTTCTCCGATTCGTCTGTACTGCCGAAGAAGATACTGTATATGAATTCAATTGAACTCCTCCTTAATGCGAGAAATCCAATCATAATAGTATGAAAAAAGGCCTTTTTTCTTCTACAAAAATAAATTTACTGCTCATATATGCTATTATGAATGGCTTCACTCTTTTTTTGAAGAACGCACTTAAAAGTACGATAGGTACCTAAAAGTAACATAGGCACTTTTTAGTACCGTACTACTCATTCCCCTCTTACGTATGCTATTATGGAACATATTCAACATGATAAAAAGTACGTACTTTAAAGTGCTATAGGTACTTTTTAGTAACATTTAAATTATTTAGCTTCTTTTGTTGGAGAACTGAAATTTACATTCATCAAAGGAGATTTTCATATGAAGAAATATAATATTCCCGTTGAAGCGACTTTAGAGGTTATCGGTGGAAAATGGAAAGTCGTTATTCTTTGCCACTTAACGAAAGGTACAAAGAGAACGAGTGAATTAAAACGTCTCATGCCTGGTATTACACAGAAAATGTTAACGCAGCAATTACGTGAATTAGAAGAAGACGGCGTTATTCAAAGAAAGGTATACAATCAAGTACCACCGAAAGTAGAATATTCTCTTACAGACTACGGTTGGTCTTTAGAATCCATTCTTGATTCTCTTTGTACTTGGGGCGAATGCCATCTTGAAAAAAGCGGTAATACATCGATGCTAATAACAGAAGATGAACAATAAAAAAAGGAAAAAATGAACATAAATTTGTCCATTTTTTCCTTTTTCTCTTTATATATACGTACATTTCTAAGCTTAACAAAATAATTTATGCGCTTTCACACCTTGTCAGTACTACGTTATACACTTAATATCAAATAATTAGGAATCATTTTTATGTTAACATAGGTGTATATAGTATATAATATAGGATATATATTATATACACTTTCCGATAAAGGAACTTTCCATTATGCGGACAAGCCAAGTATCGGACAGTTCATAAATAATAGGTAGGACATTATGGTTTTGGATTTATGATTTCAGCTTACTTGCTGGCATAAATTTAAAGGCATTTTATTGTGCTTTGTGAAACTTTGTATAAAGTTTCGCAAGCGTTTACTATCTTACCTATCAAAAATAAGAGTATTGCTATCGTAAAGGAGAATTGGAGATGCCAGAAACTATGACTCAAACAAAGCCAGAACAAGAAACTGTACAAATTTCTGCTAGCCAAGGACAACTTGATGTACTTGATCAGTTGTTAAAACCTGAGGTACAAGAATCATTAACTACACTAGTAGAACAGCTTCCCAAATTAACTGAGCTTGTTAACATTTTAACTAAGTCTTATGACTTCGCTCAAACTGTTGCTACTGATGAAGTATTAAAAAGCGACACTGTTAGTGCAATCACAGAGCTTGTAGAACCTGTAAAAGATACAGTGAAAGGCATGGCTGCAACTGCTATCGAAGCGAAAGATCGTGCTGACGAAAGCAACGAAGTTATCGGCCTGTTCGGTCTATTAAAATTACTAAAAGACCCACAAGCACAAAAAATGTTCCGCTTTGTGAACGCATACCTTCAAATTAGTGCAGAACGTAACAATAAATAATTTAACTTATAACAACAATTAGTAAAGACGGGGGATATCATACTATGTCAAAACAAATTGTCATCTTAGGCGCTGGTTATGGCGGTCTTCTTGCCGCTTTAAACGTACGTAAATATTACAGCAAATCAGAAGCACAAGTTACAGTGATTAACCAATACCCAACACACCAAATCATCACTGAACTACACCGCCTTGCAGCTGGTAACGTTGCTGAGCAAGCAATTGCAATGCCACTTACAAAACTTTTCAAAGGTAAAGATATCGATCTTAAAATCGCAACAGTTGAGTCATTCTCAGTTGATAGCAAAGAAATCAAACTAGCTGGCGGCACTACTTTATCTTACGATGCACTTGTAGTTGCTTTAGGAAGTAAAACTGCTTACTTCGGTATTCCAGGACTAGAAGAAAACAGCATGGTATTAAAATCTGCTGCTGATGCAAACAAAATCTACAAACACGTTGAAGACCGTATTCGTGAATACGCGAAAACGAAAAACGAAGCTGATGCTACAATCGTAATCGGTGGTGGCGGATTAACTGGCGTTGAGCTAGTTGGTGAGCTTGCTGACATTATGCCTAAACTTGCGAAAAGCCACGGCGTAAATCCAAAAGAAGTTAAACTTCTTCTTGTTGAAGCAGGTCCAAAAATCCTTCCAGTATTACCAGACCACTTAATCGAACGTGCAACTACTAGCCTAGAAGCACGCGGTGTTACATTCTTAACAGGTCTTCCTGTAACAAACGTTGCTGGCAATGAAATCGACTTAAAAGACGGTCAAAAACTTGTTGCTAACACATTCGTTTGGACAGGTGGCGTACAAGGTAACCCATTAATCGGTGAATCAGGTCTTGAAGTAAACCGTGGTCGTGCAACAGTTGATGCATACCTACAATCTACTTCTCACAAAGACGTATTCGTTGCTGGAGACAGCGCTGTTGTCTTCGCTCCAGACGGACGTCCATACCCACCAACTGCACAAATCGCTTGGCAAATGGGTGAGTTAATTGGATACAACTTATACGCAGCACTAGAAGGCAAAGCATTCGAAGAGTTCGCACCTGTAAACTCTGGAACACTTGCTAGTCTAGGACGTAAAGATGCTGTTGCTACAATTGGAGCAAGCAATACTCCACTTAAAGGCTTACCAGCATCATTAATGAAAGAAGCAAGTAACGTTCGTTACTTATCACACATTAAAGGCCTATTCAGCTTAGCTTACTAATCTGAATATAAGCCCGAATCATGCCCTGCATGGTTCGGGCTATTTTTGTCCGTAATTTTCTCTAACTTATTTATTCGGCAGAAGAACCATATAACCCTTTAAATTATCTAAATTTACTGATTATTTTATGTCTAAATTGTGTATATGAAAGAATGGAAGTATTCTTCCTACTCCCATCCTTTCACACAAATTATTATCCTAATTTAACTAAGCTGTAGTTTTTCTTCCCTTTACGAATAATGATAAATCGTCCATCAAATGAATTTTCTACAGTAACATCTGTCCCCACATCTGTTACCTTTTCGCCATTCATCGAAATAGCTCCATTATTAATATCTTCACGCGCTTGTCGTCTAGATGGTTCAATTCCTAAATCAACTAGCCATTCTACGATGTTTTTCGTCTCTTTTGAAGACTGGAATGTTGGCATCTCTTTAAAGCCTTGTTCAATTTCATCAGCTGTTAACGATTTAATATCTCCGCTAAATAATGCTGCTGTAATTTTCACGGCTTGTGAAAATGCCTCTTCGCTATGAACGAATTTCGTCATTTCTTCCGCTAATACTTTTTGTGCTTCACGTTTATGAGGCTCTGTTTCTACCTTCACTGCCAATTCATCGATGCGCTCTTTCGTTAAGAACGTAAAGTATTTCAAGTATTTCACTACATCACGGTCATCTGTATTCACCCAGAACTGGTAAAATTCAAATGGTGTTGTTTTTTCAGGATCAAGCCAAACTGCACCACCTGCAGATTTACCAAACTTCGTACCATCTGATTTCAATAACAACGGAATTGTTAGTCCGAATACTTTCGCTTCGTGCCCTTCTAACTTACGAATTAAATCTAAACCACTCGTAATATTTCCCCATTGGTCACTACCACCAATTTGCAGTTGAACATCTTCTTTCGTGTATAAATGATGGAAGTCCATCGCTTGCAAAATTTGGTACGTAAATTCTGTGAAAGAAATCCCTGTATCTAAACGACTTGCTACAATATCCTTCGCTAACATGCTATTAACGCTAAAGTTCTTACCGTAATCACGTAAAAACTCAATAATATTTATTTCATGTGTCCAGTCGTAGTTATTTACCATCTTCACTTCACTATTTCCGCCAAAATCAAATAGCTTTTTCATTTGTGCTGTTAACGCATCCACATTATGCTGAACAACTTCTAACGTTTGAAGTTGACGTTCTGATTGACGTCCGCTCGGATCACCAATTGTTCCTGTTGCACCGCCAATTAAAATAACTGGATGATGGCCAGCTAACTGGAATCTCTTCATCATCATAAACGGAATTAAATGTCCGATATGCATACTATCACCAGTCGGATCAACTCCGCAGTATAATGAAATCTGTTTCTCTTCTACTAGCTTACATAAACCTTCTTCGTCCGTTTGTTGATTAATGGCGCCGCGCCATTCTAATTCATCAATGATATTCATCTTTTGTCATCCCCTCTATTTTTTTGAAAACAAAAAGTCCCTATGTCTATGACATAGGGACGATTATTCACCGTGTTACCACCCAGTTTGTATAAATAGCATAGCTACTCATACCACTCTTAGCAATAATATCGATTGCCAATCCGCTTAGCATTACCTAAGATACTCCAGAGTGTAATTCGCAAGTTTGTTTGTGCTAGGTTCCAGCAACCCCTAACTCTCTCGTTAACAGTGACAAACTGCTACTGGGCTCTTTCAACGTATATTATTTGTTAAATTATTAGCCATTATATTGAATTGAAAACAAATTGTCAACAATACCCAAATGTTATTTTAAAATAATTCACAGTTTCATACGTATTTCGTTACTCTTTATCTTCTCCAATAATCCTTACTTCTCGCTCTAACTTCACGCCAAATTTCTCTTCAACAGTCTTTTGTACAAAGTGAATTAAATCGATGTAATCTTGTGCTGTTCCGTTATCCACATTCACCATAAATCCAGCATGTTTTAAAGAAACTTCCACTCCGCCAATTCGCTTACCTTGTAGTCCTGATTCTTGAATCAACTTACCAGCAAAGTTATTTGGTGGGCGCTTAAATACGCTACCACATGAAGGGTATTCTAGAGGCTGTTTTGACTCACGTTTAAACGTTAAATCATCCATTTTCTCTTTAATTTCTTCGCGCACACCTTCTTCAAGCTCAAATCTCGCTTCAAGAATAATGTAATGGTTGTTTGCAAATACACTCTTACGATATCCAAATTCAAATGCTTCTTTCGTTAAAGTACGTAGCTCTCCATCACCTGTCATTACGACAGCTTCTGTTAATACAAACGATACTTCACCGCCGTAAGCACCAGCATTCATATATAATGCTCCGCCAACTGAACCTGGAATACCACAAGCAAACTCAAGGCCCGTTAAATTATGATCTAATGCAATACGTGATACATCAATAATCGCTGCACCACATTGCGCCACAATCGTCGTTCCTGTTACAGTCACACCTGTAATGTGAATTAAACTTACTGTAATCCCGCGAATTCCACCATCTTTAATAATGACATTCGATCCATTTCCTAAAAACGTAACTGGAATATTATATTCGTTCGCATATTTGATAACTTCTTGAATTTCATCATAATTTGTCGGCGCAACGAACACATCTGCTTTTCCGCCAACTTTAATATGCGTATGATTCTTTAACATTTCATCTTGTTTCACATGACCTTCAGGCAATACCGTACTTAAATATTTATAAACCTCTTGCATATTCATTTTACGATTCCTCTATTTCTATATTCTTTTTATCCCGTTATACGGGCCCATAATATCCCCACATACATGAACGAACCTAAAGTGGTGGATACAGTGTACCCAAAATCAATTCGAGACACCTATAAACCTCTTAATTTATAAGAGGTGCCACTCATATTAAAATATATATTGCATAATAAAGCAACCCAAATGGGCTACTAAACTTGACATGTCATCAGAAAGACAACAATTTGTAAAATATATTACTTTTTCAACACACTATCCTTCAGTATCTTACTATACCACACGAAAGGGAAGTGGTATTTTTTTGTAATTTTTACTTTTTTTTCATCAATAAAAAGGATGCTTTTACCTATGTAAAAGCATCCTTTTCATCACTTATTATAAATTACTTTTCGTTCTCTTCTTTTTCCTTATCGAACCATAATAATTCGTCATCATCAACTTCACCGTTATAGTTGATTAAAATTTCTTCTCCCGCTTTTATATCCTTATAAGCGAAGAAGTTAAACGTATGATTCTCGAAGACAATTTCATACGTTGCATTCGGATTATATGCATGATTAAATAACATGCCGTATCCTAACAGGAATGCTGTATGATTTACCCCATACTCAAATGCGTAGTCAGCAAGTAACGTTTTCTCAATGTGTTCATGCTGTTCATTCGGATAAGAGATAACTGGTGCTGAGTGAATCAACTCACCCTTTTTAATATCACGAGTTGCAAATACACCTCTATTAAATTCTCCATCACTAAGTTCAGAAGTCTTAACTTCAATCATATGCGTCACCTATATAATTCTTTCTTTGAAGTATTTTATCCCGCTATTTGCAGGGGTTCAACTAATAATCAGTAGGTATTAGTCTCACTTTATCTCCTTAAGCTTGGCAGAAAACGCGCAGAAAAGCAATTAAATTACTATCACGTATTCATTTAAATGAAAAAAGAGCACACATAGTGTGCCCTTTTCAAGAGATATTACTTTTCTAGAATATCTTCTAGCAACTTCACTTGCTCGCTAACCGTATGTAACGTCTTCACCGATATATCATTTCGATGTTTTTCTTCTTCCACACTTGCTAACACTTCTTCCGTAGCAGCAGAAGTTTGCTGAATTACATGAGAAGCATGTGTAACATCCTTTACGATATTCGTCGTTTTAACTTGGAAACTTTCTTGATGCCCAACAATTTCTCTCATTACATCATTAATTGTATCAATAAACTTCCCTAAATCTGTTACATTCGTTAAAACACTTGCTAACATTTCGTTACATTCTTCTTGTACTCTTTCTGATTTCTCTACCTGTACTTCCACTTTACTTGCTTGATTACTAAAATCCTTCAAAATACCTTGAATTCTCCCCGCTGAACGATTTGATTCTTCAGCAAGCTTTAATACTTCATTCGCTACAATAGCAAATCCTTTTCCATGCTCTCCTGCTCTTGCAGCTTCTATATTTGCATTTAGAGCTAGCAAACTCGTCTGACTTGAAATATTCGTTATTACATCTACAATTTCATTAATCTGCTTCGACTGCATCATTAAATCTCTAAATATAATTCCTGATTGTGAAACAACATCATTTAAACTTCTCATATTTGCTTCAAAATTTCGTAAAGTTTGTACACTGCCCTTTGAAATTTCTAAACTTTCATCCACACGAATCGATGCATTTCTTACTTGAGAAATGATTTGTTCAATATTTCCTTCCATATCATTCAATACTTCTACCGAACGATGCATCATCTCTGATTGTGATTGAGTGCCAACTGCCACTTCTTCAAAAGCAAAATTAATTTCACTCATCGACTCCATCGATGTATTCATATTTTGTCTTAAATGATTGAAATTACTATCTAACTTTACAACCGTTTCCTCAATAAGTCTTTGCGTTTCTTCTAACTCCTGAGCTTTTCTCATTACTTCTTGCTTCTCATCACTTAAGCGAGCTAGCAGATTAGAGCCAATCTTCGTTACGCCCCACATAGCGATCGTTACGATTGCTAACAAACTTGCGAAGTTTGCAGCTTCAGACGCCGCTGTATAAGCAAAAAATTGCTCCGGCCAATAACTACAAAGAATAAATGTAATAACAACCGCCACTCCGCCGAGAATAATAACGAGACGTTCACTTAAATAAATAAGTGAAACTGCTAAAGTAAAGTAGACCATTTGGAATACAGCCGGGCTTTCATTAAAAGCTTGTACCATAATGAAAGACATAATAAGCAACATAAATGTCATGATATATTTATACATCGCTTCCATGCTTTCTATAAAAGTAAGAAGCGTTCCAAATACAACAACTGAAATACCGCAAACCCAAAACGCTATTGCTCTCTCTGTAAAAATATATCCGTAATACCCAATCGCGATTATTCCGAGGAAGAAACTACAAATCGTGATAAACAGCAATAAATGATTTTTCTGTGATTCTTTCTCCAGGTTAGAAAAACAAGTTTTCTTTAACCACTCCATATATAAAGTCCCACCTTCTGCACTTAATTACTTCAACTTAAAGACCGCACTCACTGGGTTATGATCACTATTCTCAAACTTTAGATCTTTCCCTTGTACATTTACAATCTCCACATTCGGTGAAACGATAAAGCCATCAATAATCGTGACAAAGTTTTCACCTTCCACATACTTCTTCACATCATCTCTCACCGTCATAACAGACGGATCTACAGCCCATTTAAAGCCACCATTAGTAAAGTCCTTTGGCAACTCTACTAACCATTCTGGACGCTCTTTCACAAACTTCGGATCACTTAACTGAACATCAGAAAGTAATTGATTCCAATCTCCGCCCATTATTACGTAATCACCATTTTTATAATGCTTGTTCATATATTCCTTTAAATACTCTACTTGCTGCTTTCTAATTTTCCCGCCTTCATCATAAGCAGACAAATGTAAGTTTACGAGTCTAACAAACTTCCCATTACTAACAGGAATTTTATGCTCAACAATCGCTCGATCTAAATCAAACAAACGCTTTGGCCAAGGCTCCATTCCAGGAAGCTGGAACCTCTCCGCTGTTTGAACTTTATATTTAGAAAACGTACTTAATCCAGCCTCCGCATATCCCATTGGACTTGTAATTGGGACAGGGACCCATTTTGTATCATAGTTCTTTCCAAATGACGAAGCATAATCAGGTAATCTCTTTTTCAAAAACTCATGTCCATTTACATCAAAAGATCGCAATGATTTTATATCAACTTCTTGTAATAACGCAAAATCACTATTCTCATTTTGTAAAAACGAAAGCATATTCTTTAAATTCGTTTCCGTTTGCTCTTTACTACTTGAACCAGATCCCTTTCCGCCATCCATAAAGAAATCTTGATCCTTATCTAATCCAGCATATCCAATATTAAATGTTGTAACTTTAAACTCATTGTCAGACGCTAATACGCGCTCCTTATTATTTTCCACCTTTAAACTTATAACATCAGCCGGCTTTTCTTTTGTAAGTGTCATATACGCTAAAAAACCACCTAAAATGCAAGCTCCTATCAAAATACATATAAGTACTATTTTTAATAATTTCTTCAAACAAACGCCCCTTTTCTAAAACACATAACTAAATTATCTTTATTTTCAGTTAAATAAAACTGAATGACAGACATAAGAAATATTTTATCACATCGAAAACCTTATATCACTATATTTAGTTTATAAGCATAATACCCTATCTTAAACCATCACATACATACAAAACGACTCCACTTCTTCACTCTGGAAATTCAATGCAATTTTTAGTACACTATATGTAATAATCATAGGCGATGGAGTTCGCCATAACTGCTGCTTAGCTAATGACTCCTACCAGTATACCTACTGGTAGGAGTCTATTTTTTTGAGCAAGCTATTTTAAAGAGGTGAAGAAATTGATTTATATTATCGTTGGCATAGCCGGTATATTAGGAGCCCTCTCTCGCTATTATTTAGGTCTTACTATTCATACTTCATGGCAGCATTCATTTCCATTAGCCACGTTGCTCATTAACTTAATCGGCTGCTTCTTATTAGCATGGCTAACTACGTATATAGCTCGGCGAAATATCTTACCTTCAGAGATTATTACAGGCATTGGAACTGGATTCATCGGTTCCTTTACGACGTTTTCGACATTCTGTGTAGAAACTGTACAATTAATCAATCATTCTGAATGGAGTACGGCTTTCTTATATGTATCATGCAGTATACTTGGTGGGCTCATTATGTCTGCTCTTGGCTATACACTAGGTGATTTCTTAATTAAGAAACAGCTTACGGAAGGTGATCACTTATGATGGAAGCTTTATTAGTGGCAACTGGAGGTTTCTTCGGTGCTATTACACGATTTGCAATTAGCAATTGGTTTAAAAAAAGAAATAAAACTTCCTTTCCAATTGCTACATTTCTCATCAATATAACAGGCGCATTTTTACTCGGATATATAATTGGCAACGGAGTCACCACAAGTTGGCAATTATTATTAGGGACTGGATTTATGGGTGCCTTCACAACATTTTCAACGTTTAAATTAGAATCTGTTCAGCTTTTCAACCGCAAAAACTTCGGCATACTATTTCTATATTTAAGTGCCACTTATATGATTGGAATCCTTTTTGCATTCCTTGGCATGAAACTAGGCGGAATATAAAGAAAGAAAGCGACTCTGATTAGTCGCTTTCTTTCATAAGAAGTATGTCCCGCCATATGGGATGGAAAATAAATATGCTGGATGCACATCATAATGTACAGCTTGCATCGGAAACTGTGAGTACGACATATACTGCCCTTGCATCATTTGTGCAAAATATGCTTGTTGCTGCATTTGAATCGCTTGATTCACAGCATGAATTGTCCCCTGTGCTCCTGCCAGTGTAATAGCTGCTCCCACTTGTCTACCGCTATAAAAATAATGATTCATCATGATTCAGCTCACTTATTATTTTTCTTCCCTATCTTATGTTTCTATTTCATGGCAAGTGTTTTATCGTGCTGTCTTTTTTCGAATCACTGAGAAAAGAGCCACACACAAAATTGCAACAATTCCAGTGAAAGTAAATAAATATGCTAACGGAATCAAGTAAAATGGCTCCACTAAAGTTCCGTCTGGTTTTACTTCAGAACCAATTATATTAAACATAATTATGCATAACACTCCTAAAAATATTGGACTAGAAGCTAATAAGTATTTTTTCTCCTTATTCGAAGTAATAAATTCAAATACTGACACACCAATACCACTAATGAACAATAAATAGCTCACTGGTACTAGGAAGAAGTAAGGTTCTATAAGCAAACCACTTCCATCCATTTTACTTGTCGTCCCATGTATGATTAAACAAGTAGCCCCTAATGATATCAATACAATTGCTAATAAATATTTTTTCATAATATATTCTCCTTTGATTTCACAATTCATTTATCTGCATTCCTTTTTACTATTCTTACTACCATCATAATAAGCTTCACTGCATTATAAGTCAATAACAATTTATTGTTTTACGATAAACTATTGTTGACTTACATAAAACAAAAAAAGGTTTATGAAGCAACTTAAATTGCCTCATAAACCTTTTCAAACATAAATATTTACACTTCAAATCTCTTACTTACTACAACATAAATTGCACACAATAGTACGAATATCCCAGCATAAATTAACAAAATTTCTACACTAAACATATCAGCCAATGGGCCAAATATTATCATTCCTAAGGGAAGCGCGCATGAATTAGCGATTTGTACAAGACTAAACATTCGTCCATGCATTGAAGGTTCTACTTTTTCCTGCAATAACACAGTAACTGGTGTATTGAAGCACGGCATTGTTATACCAATTAAAAAATTAAATACTAAATATATAATAAATATTGGAGCGATCCCTAGTCCAATCATAAGCAGTCCATACAACGCACAAGCTAGCGCTGTTGTATGCATACGATTACGGAAACCACCCCACGCTGCAATCAATACGCCACCAGCTGCCGCCCCCGCACTAAAAGTCATCTCGCTAGCAGTAAGTCTCCACATTTCCGCACCGAAAGAACGAGTTACCATTAAAGGTGTTAAAAAAGCAGCCGGACTTATTAAAATCATGACAATGATTAATAAAACAAGTAGCCTTTTAATAAATACATTTTCTTTTAAATAGGCAAAACCTTCTTTTATGCCTTGTAGATTAGATTTCTGTTTACTCTCTTCCTTCACATGTCTCTCCACTTGAATGATAAACATAATAGTGATTCCAATTATAGCTGTAATAACATCAATCAAAAATGTCGTTTCAATGCTAGCAATAGAAAGAATTGCAGCACTTGCTGCTGGTGAAAGAAACATAATTAAAGATGTAATACTGCTATTTATCCCATTTACTTTCATAAGATAATCTTTTGGAACGATTTGTGGGATTAACGCATTCACAGCTGGTGTTTGTACCCCTGTCCCAGCTGAACGAATGAGTAGTACTATAAAAAGTAACCAGATACTTTTATATCCTGCTAAAAATAAAGTTGCTAAAACTAATGTAGCAATTGCTATAACCCCGTCGGATAACATAATCATCTTTTTACGGTCATAACGATCAATCCAAACACCTGCAAATAAAGAGATTGCAATTTGTGGTAAGAAACCGCAAACTGTTGAAATAGTCAACATTAACCCTGACGATGTCGTTAAGGTGATATACCATATAATCGCGTATTGTACGAGAGATGAACCGAACAACGAAATAGTTTGAGCGGTCAAAAATAATATAAATTTCGTTTTCCATTTGTTTTCAATCATATGTTTCACATCCCCTTAACTAATCCTGTCTCTATATTAAAAATACTATCTGCCCAATCAAGATAAAAACTCGCTTCGTGAGATACGAGTATAACGCTCCCCTTAAACTGTATTAACGCCTTTTGCAAAGCTTCCTTTGCTTCTGCATCTAGATGATTTGTCGGTTCATCTAAAATTAAGAAATTACAAGGTGATAATAATAATCCGCATAATTTAACCTTTGATTGTTCACCACCACTCAACGTACGAATTTCTTGTGAAACATGAGTATCCTTCACACCACATGCAGCTAAATGATGACGTATCTCCTTCACATTTAGTTTAGGAAACTGTTCTGAAATAATTTGCAGCGGCGTTAAAGAATCGTTGCTCCAATTCAGATCTTGCTCATAATATCCAATCTTTATTTGCTCTGAGAAGTGAAATTCTCCGGCAATACTAGAAATAGTTCCAACAATTGTTTTTAATAAAGTAGATTTCCCTACTCCGTTGAACCCTGTAATAACAAGTTTTTGCCCACCCATCACTGAAAAATTCAATTTTGGTAAGAGAGCAAAATCGTAACCAACTTCAAGATTATTTACTTCAAGAACTGTCTGAGCTGAAATGGGAAGCTCCTGAAAATAAATACACGGTTTATGAGTAAAACTTGGTGGCGCAATTCTTTCCATACGTTGCAACTGCTTCCTACGCCCTTGCGCTATTTTTGAATTCACTCCAGCAATATTTCTACGAATATACTCTTCCGTTTTTTCAATTTTCTTTTGTTGTGCATAATATTGGCGAATATAATCTTTTCGCAAATGCTCCTTTTGTCTTACAAAATCTGAGTATTTTCCGTAATACTTCTTCACCGTTCCAAACTCTACATCACATATGCAAGAAGTCACTTTTTCTAGAAAATCAAAATCATGTGATACGACAATAAACGCTCCTTCAAAATTCATTAAATAATTAGCAAGCCATTCAACATGCTCTTTATCAAGAAAATTCGTAGGCTCATCTAGTAATAAAATATTAGGCTCTTCTAATAAAAGCTTTGCTAAAATCACCTTTGCCCGTTGTCCTCCGCTTAATTGCCCAATAACACGATCCATCCCAATAGCATCAATACCTAAACCTGCTGCCACCTTATTTATTACGCTGTCTACTGAATAGAAATCACGAGCCTCAAGCTGCCCTTGTATTTCAGCTGCTTTCAATAGTTGATTCTCATCTCCATTCATCGCACTTTCTTCATATAAATTATTCATTCTCTTTTCCATTTCAAACAAATCATAAAAGGCTCGTTTTAAATATTGTGAAATGGTATAGCTCCCATCAATTTCTGCATATTGATCAAGATGTCCAATTTGAATATTAGGTTGCCACTTAATGCTCCCCTTATCATAAATAATTTCCCCCACCAACATTTTCATTAACGTACTTTTTCCTGCACCATTCTGTCCAACAACCCCCATATGTTCTCCTTTATGCAACTCAAAAGAAGCATTTTCGTATAATACTTTATCTATAAAACTATGTGATAAACTTTCAACTTTAAGTAAACTCATTTTTATTCCTCTTTTCCTGAAATTAAAAAAAGCAGAGAGATAGCGTCATTCGACACTAGCCCTCTGCTTCGTGGTTTTTCCCATACTACTCCAATTTATAGTAAAAGCTCATTGGAATAATATACACAAAGGGCCATAGACAAAGCATTGTCTATGGCCCCTTAATCTATTTTATACATCAGCTGAAAAACCATAATCAAATAAGCATAGATAAACTATACTTTTTTCGAAAAGTTATTCAGCCGATGAATATAGGGGATTTATACCCCTTGATTAAGCTCCGTACAACGCTTCACCGTATACATTTGTGCGGAGCAAAGTTTTCTAATGAGTTTTACAAATTTTATATAAAGCATGTTCTGCACCTTCCTTAATACTTAAAAGGGATTTTAGCACACGGTTTTATGAAGCGTCAACATTACTTCCAAATCATTCAACTATTTGCTTTCAAAATATTCCTTCTGAAACATACACATTCTTATCGCATTATGATAGTTACCATCTACGAAAAACTCGTCGAGAAGTTCTCCTTCTACCATAAATCCAACTTTTTTATAAACGTGTACAGCTTTTTCATTCTCTTTATCAACAACTAAATATATTTTATGCATATTTAATACAGAAAAAGCGTAATCCATCGCTAAACGCGTCGCCTCTGCTGCATAACCATGCCCTTGATAATTAGGATCAATAATAATTTGGAATTCAGTTCTTCGGTGAATATAATCGATTTCCACTAACTCGACCAATCCAACCATCTCATTATTTTTCTCAACGATAAATCGGCGTTCACTTTGATCATGTATATGTTTATCGTATAAATCCTGCAGCTCCACAAATGCCTCATACGGCTCTTCAAACCAATACGACATAATATGGGCATTATTATTAAGTTCATGTACAAACTTTAAGTCTTCCCGTTCTAAAGGACGTAACTTCAATTCCTGACTCATTGCTATAACCTCCAAGTAAAAGAAACCTCTTCACTTAATTTCTCAAATTTTTTCAATTTCAAACGCCCTATTTACATTGTAAACTTTCAAGCAACTTGAAGGTCAAGACATAAAAAAGTAGTGCAAACTTATGTCTGCACCACTTTCCCTTACTCTTCTTCTCGCAATGTTTCTAACACTTCAATTGCCCATTCACACCAATCGATGTACATTTTTGAATATCTTATTCCATATTCAACAGTAATATACTCTCCTATCACTTGTTTGCGAATAGCAGATTGATCTGGAAAACCATAATCTTTCCATTTTTGAGTTTCCCGCATGACATGCGTTTCTCTATCAATTATCTTCTGTAATAGTGAAATAGCTTCACTTACTGAAATAACATTAAAACTTGAGGCTTTTAATAAAAACTCATCCTTTATACGTTGGGGCTTCGTTTTCGAATGAATAATCCATTCAACAAGAGCCTTTTCGCCCTCTTTCGTCAAAGAATATATTTTTTTATTTGGACTTCCTTCTTGATAAATATATTCGAACGTAACCAGGTTATCCTGCTCCATTTTTGATAATTCTTTATACACTTGTGAATGACTTGAATTCCAAAAATAAATGAGTTGTTCTTGAAAAGTATGATACAAGTCATAACCAGTTTGTTCTTTTTTTGAAAGTAGTCCAAGTAATGCATAACGAATAGACATTCTTAATTCTCCTAACCGGACTTTTAAATTATGAATAATTTGTTTCAATTTTATTATATCGATTGTACTCCTTTTAATAAACCATTATTATAACCATATGACTATTTAGTCATATGTCATTTAATTAATAAGAGGAAAGGAGGATATGATGAAAAGGAATATAATTCCGTTAATGATTGTTCAATTTTTCATCTTTTTAGGATTCGGTATGATTATCCCTGTTCTACCAGAAATCATTACAAATTTACATGTGCCGTCACATCATTTAGGTATGCTGTTATCTTCTTATTCACTTGCTTCATTCTTAACAGCTCCACTTTGGGGAAAGATTTCTGATCAAGCAGGTCGGCGTCCTGTACTACTAATTGGCATACTCGGGTATTCCATTAGTTTTTTCTTAACAGGTTTACTAATTGATAATTTAACGGGCTTATACATCGCAAGAAGCCTAAATGGATTGTTTGCAGGGGCATTATACACTACTGCAACAGCTTCAATTGTCGATATGACAAATGAAACCGAGCGTAATCGTTATATCGGAATGATGGGTTCTTGCATCGGCATGGGCTTTATTGTCGGACCAGCAATTGGCGGCATGCTAAGTCATTTGGGAAATGCGGTTCCGTTCCAAATTGCTAGCAATCTTCTTGTCATTTTATTTCTCTATACATGTTTTACTTTTAAAGAGAGTTTAAACAATGCAGAAAAAAAAGATGCGGGAAACCCATTTAAAAAGTTTATCCATTTACCAGCGGCATCAATCGGCTTGTTTTTCATTACTTTCACGATTTCTATGGCATTAGCTGGATTAGAAGGCACCTATCAACTATTCGGTAAACAAGCGATTGGTATTACACCATTACAAATCGGCATAATCTTTTTAGCGAGCGGCCTAGTAGACGCATTCATACAAGGTGGACTCATACGCTACATTCGTAACGGAGATGAAAAACGCTACATTATAATCGGACAAATCATTTCTGCAACAGGGTTATTTTTAATCCCTTTCATTACGAATTTACTATGGGCCGGCATTTGCTTATCCATCTTCACAGCTGGAAACGCACTCGTACGAACATGTACCTTATCCTTTTTAACAAAACAAGTAAAAAGCGATCACGGTACCATTTCAGGCTTAAATTATTCATTTGATAGTTTAGGAAGAATTATCGGACCAATATTTTTCACAATGATATTTACATCACAAGGGGCAGTATCTTTCATAATAGGCGGCATGATGACGATGCTTTCTATCGGATTAGTAATCCTATTTTCAAAAAAACAACATACATACGGGAGTGAACTGTAATGCTTAATACTTTTTATCAAATTCACGCGGGATCATGGGCAATTCTTATCATCTTATTTATTATGAGTTACATGCTTAACAAACAAGAATTTACACTGTGGGGGCAACGTGCCTTTTATGTTCTTATGTTAGGTTCAGGAATTGGGATGGTTGTCATTAAAAACTTCCCTGTCATTTCTATGATAAAAGCTGTATTCGCTCTTATCCTTATTATGTCGATGGAAATTATCGTTGCCAGAAAAAGAAGAGGACAAACACATACGTTATGGTGGGGCATATTTGCTATCACGTTCATCGTTATTTTATTAATCGGATTTCATATTATATAAAGTAAAAACCCCTATACTTAGGGGTTTTTTACTACTCTTTTCTCAAATCTCTCATATTTGATATGTATAACGCGATGACTAAAACGAGAATGGATCCCGCATACAACAACGTCTCCATCGGTTCCTCATGAGATACAATAATTAAACGAATTAACGCCGTAATTCCGATATAAATAAAATAACGTAACGGGAAATGATAATTCGACTTAAAATACTTAATAATCAATGCGATGAACTCAAAGTATAAGAAATAAACGATGATGCTCTCAACCAATTTATACGATGTATATTCCTTTGTTGAAAATATGTATTGAATAAATGTGATAGTCTCGTTAATTAAAAAGATAGATAAAACAATGGATAATATAATTAACGCTATATTCAATATCCACTGTAAAACGCTAGCTATATAATGATCAATATTAAACTTCATTTCACACTCTCCTTCACATAAATACTTATTTATTATAGCAAAATTATGATTGAAACGAAGTTAAATCATATATTCGTCCTTTGTTGTCACCTGTGTGGGGGATGTTCATTGTTTGGAGGAGTCTTTTAACAGTCGCACTCGATTGAACGTTAAGAAATTTCTTCAACTGCATATTTGTACAAGTGTCACCAATAAGAAGTGCATAATCTTTTAAAGCAAATTCATGCGCCACTTTAGAGATAGCTTTACATTTCGAACAATACCACCCTTTTTTCAATTTAAACATTGGCAGTATAGAACACACCTCACATTGCACACCGTCTAACAACTCTTCTTTTTTTACTTTAAATTGTTCAAGGATATTTTGCCGTAATGGTGCATGTTTAGCTACTATTTGGCAAATAAGATTGTCTACATTTTTTATAACTTTTTTCTTATATTTACTCTCAAACCATTTCATTTTATTAGGTAAATTTGCACTGTGGATAATTTTATTAAGAAGGTTATCATCTGAAGATTTAATAATAGTTCGGGGCGTACTAATTACAACAAGTGACTCAATTGGAAAACGAGAAAATCCATTTAAACTTAACCATTTCCTAAGCTGTTCCTCTTGTCTTTTCACTTGTAAAATTGGATCTGGAAATCCTTCTGAATTTCCCTCTGATATTCTAATAAGCTGATTAAACTTTGAATCAAATAGTAATGTACCCGCTATATTTTTTATTTCGAGGAAAAGAAGAAAATAGGGGGAAATTATAATCGTATCAATTTGGAAATGGTAATTTTGGTCGAACAACCTTATATCGTGCAAAATACGATATTTTTCCTCCGACAGAAAACTTAGCGGATAATTAATAGCTTGTTCACCTTTATAACCAGCTTTATGCTTCGCTAAACTTTCTACAATTATATCTCGTTTCGGATGATGAGCGGGTAATCGCCTAAGTAACGCTTCTAATTGCCGTAAATAAATCGGCATTTGTCGCTCTTTCACAATCATTTTTAGCCCTCCCCAGAATATATCGACGATTTTTCAAATATATCGACGATAACTCACAATATATCAACGATTTTTTCAATATATCGACTATTCGACAAAGAATATCGACTTACCGACAAAAAACGACACAACAAACACTCATAAAAACCCTATCCCCAGTATATCACCACATATAAAATCGCACTGTAAGCATAATATTAATTCTCCCTTTTGATTACGACAATTTTAAAATGAAAGAATAACATTTATCGTATGTAAAAGAACTTTTTTATAAAGTGAAACTTTAATCAGCCCTCACAGGCAATTGCACAAAAAAAGCTGCTGCCTATAAAATATAGACAGCAGCTTGTTTACATACTCATTTTGTAATTAATAAACAGCGATTGGCCCATAAGGACCTTTAATAATTTCTATTTTTGTTTCAAAAATATCTGTTAAAAGTGTTGGGTCCATAACCTCTTCTACTGTTCCAAAAGCAGCAATTTGTCCATCTTTCATAGCACAAATTTTATCAGAGTATTTAGCTGCAAAATTTATGTCATGCATAACAGTCAAAATTGTTCTTCCGAATTCATTAGCTGCACGTCTCAAATGCTCCATCATTTGAACAGAGCGCGCAACATCAAGGTTGTTCAGAGGTTCGTCTAAAAGTACATACTCAGTCTCTTGGCACAAGACCATCGCTACATATGCCCTTTGTCTTTGACCACCAGAAAGCTCATCTAAATATCTATTCTCTAAACTAGTTAAATCTAGAAAATCAATATATTTAGAAATGATAACCTCATCTTCTTTAGTTAATCTTCCCTTTGAATACGGAAAGCGCCCAAATCCAACTAGTTGTCTAATCGTAAGCCTCGTTACAAAATGATTTTCTTGTCGCAATATAGTCAAAATTTTTGCTAAGTCTTTTGATTTGGATTCAGAAACATCCATATTCGCTACTTGAATTTGACCTTCATCCATATCTAAAAGTCTTCCAATCATCAAAAGTGTCGTAGACTTTCCAGCGCCATTTGGTCCAATTAAAGAAGTAAAGCCTGCTTTTGGTATTTCAATATCCAAAGGTCCTATTTTCACCTTATCAGTATAGAACTTTTTAACATTATCGATTTTTATCATAAAGCCCTCTTCCTTAAAACTATAGTTAAGAATATGATTCCACCAAATAATTCAATAATAACTGAAACTACACCTTGAGCATTGAATACATGATACATTAAAAAGTATGCACTCGTCATTATCAAAAATCCTATAGCAAAAGCCATCGGAAAAATATATCTATGATCATAAGTTGATGCCGCCTGATAACTCAAAGTTGCCACTAAAAAACCATAGAACGTAAGGGGTCCAATTAGAGCAGTTGAGATGGACATCAAAATAGCAACTAATACAAGCGTATAAATTACACTAGGTTGATATTTAACCCCGAAAGAAGTAGCAACATCCTTTCCTAGTGATAAAATATTTAACTTCTTAGAATGAGCAAAAATTAATACCGCGACAATTATAATCATAGGAATTACAATAGGAAAATATGCAGGATCTGCATGATTAACAGAACCAAATAATTTCGCTTGTAAAATATCAAACTCTGAAGGCGCAAGTAGTTTTCTCATAAAAGTTGATACAGAATTCAGTCCAGTACCAATAATAATTCCAACTAAAAGCATAAGTTGTAAATTCCCGTATTTACCGGAAAGTAACCATCCATAAAGTATCAAACTCATCAAGACCATAGCAATAACTTGGACTAAAAATGATCCAATCCCATTAAAGTTTATTAATGCACTAGCACCAAAGAAGAATATTGTACTCGTATGAATTGCTGAATACAGTGATTCGAAACCTAAAAGTGAAGGAGTAATAATCTTATTGTTCGTAATAGATTGGAAAGCAACTGTTGACAAACTATGGCAAACTGCAGCAATAATCATCGCAACAATAGCTATTATCCTTCTCTTAACAACTGGGATAAAAGAAGGTGAATCTATCGGAACTGGATTGTTATACACTAAAAGTCCATATGAAGAAAGAAGACCTAAAGCAATCAATGTTATCAGTACAATCCAATAACGTCTTGCTTCTTTCTTAGAACGAAAAGCACTAGCTGATCTACTTTTATTATGAAGGCTAGAATCAACTTCGACATTTTCTTTATTTTTATAGTCTAATGTGATCATCGCAGCCTCCTTGGTTTTCTTTTTCTCAATAAAATAGTAATAAACACGACTGCTCCCACTGATGCAAGTATTAAAGAAACAGGTAGTTCAAAAGGCTTTATAATTGTTCGAGAAATGATGTCACAGGTAGTTATTGTCCCCATTCCGATCACACATACCCAAGGTAAATTACTCCTAAGATCATCTCCTCTAAACATGGAAACAATGTTTGGAACAATTAACCCTAAGAAAGGTAAGTTTCCGATAACAGCAGCAACAATTCCAACAGCAACAGAGATAAGGCCAGTCCCAAAAAGAACAATTCTATTGTAATTAACGCCAAGGCTTGTTGCGACATCTTCTCCTAGTCCAGCTAAAGTCAATCTATTCGCATACATAAAAATAAGCAAAGTAACGATAACAATCAGCCATAAATATTCGTATCTTCCCACCTGAATGTTAGCAAATGAACCTACAAACCAAGTTTCAATACTTTGCGTCATTTGAAAAAGGAGTCCCAAAAAAGTAGACACTGCAGAAATAACTGCTCCAAGCATCAATCCAATAATCGGAACAATTAAAGATGAGCGAAGCTTAACTCTTCTTAAAAATAGAAAGAAAATCATAGTTCCTATAAAAGAAAAAATGATTGCACCAGTCATTCTTTGAACTAAAGTCGGGGCAGGAAATAGTAAATACACAAAAAGCAGGCCTAAGCCTGACCATTCAATAGTCCCCGTTGTAGTAGGTTCAACAAAACGATTCTGTGTAATTAATTGCATTACAAGCCCTGCCATCGCCATTGCAGCTCCGGTAAGCATTAATGCAACTGTTCTCGGAACACGAGTGATGAAAAACATCTCCATTCCGTCCTCTTGTCCACGTATATCATAAACTCCAGTAAACAGTGATATAATCCCTAAAATTATAACAACTAAAACCGCTATTATAAAAGGTTTTGTCCATATTTTATTGTGATTATAAAACTGGGGTTGAGAAATATTCTCAACCCTAGAAATCATATTTTTTGACACTGCTTCGTACTCCTTTACACTACTTAGCTAAAGTTTTTGCGATATCTCCAAATAACTTTATATAAGTCTGAATTGATTCATTTGTGTAAGTATCTGCTGGTGCATAAACAACTTGTTTTTTAGAAACAGCAGTTGTGTTTTGAAGAGCTGGTGATTTAGAAATAACATCTTGAGCAGGAGCTGACTTAGCAGCATCAGATGTTGCAGCATCACGATCTAATACGAATAGCCAATCAGGATTTGTTTGTGCGATAGCTTCAACAGAAACGTCATCACCTTTATGACCTGCAGTAGAATTAGCAACTTCTAGTGCTGGAGTCCAGCCAAAGATTTCATACATCGGTCCCCAAACGCGACCAGAGTGTGGCGCAGCAAAACCAATATTTCCACCAGTAACGATAACACTCATAACTTTATCTTTTCCGTTATAAGCAGATTTTACTTTTTCAATAGATTTATCAAAATCAGCTACTACTTGTTTAGCTTCTTTATCTTTATCAAAGATTTTCCCTAAAGTAATTGTAGAATCTTTAAGTCCTTTTACTAAGTTTTCGCCAGGCTTAGTAGCTTTCTCAGAAACATCAACATTAAGATCAATAACAGCTGCATTTGGCACTAATTTTTTGATTTCTTCGTAATGGCCAGCAAATCTTTGACCAACGATTACAAGTTCAGGGTTTGCCGCTGCAATAATTTCAAGATTTGGTTCACGGTGATTCCCAATATTTTTAACTGAATCATCCTTTACATATGGTGAAGTTGCAGGCATTACATCCTTTGGAGCAGCCGCTAATTTAATTCCCCAATCAGATAAAGTTTCAAAAGTTCTATTATCTAAAGCAACTACATTCTTTGGATTTACAGGGACTTTAACAGTTCCATGTGCATCAGTGATTTCAACCGTTTTTGGCTTATCACTACTATCACCTTTATTAGCTTTCGAAGTTTCCTTACCTGAATCTGAGCAAGCTACTAACATTAAAGTGAAAATTGCTAGAATACTTACTAATTTTAAAAGCATAGTTTTTTTCATACGTATACTCCTTATTATGTAATTTAGTTTGAAAATGATGAAGTCCATAGATTAAATTAGATAGTAACTTTTATGTATCTAAATTGCTATTGATAATCATTTTCATTTGAATATCCTGTTAATAAGTATAGTCATTAATTCTGTGAAAATCTTGTGAATGGTGTGAGTTAATAAAATTAAAAATAAATTAGATACGCTCTCCACCAAATCCATCCCCCACACGTACTAACCAATAGATTAGCACTATATAAACCATGATTTCTATTGCAAAAAAATGACCATTTCCTGATAGCAATCTTCTTTTTAGGGTTTCCTTCTTTTCATATTTCACAGAAACTATTTTATTATTCAACCATTGAATAGCCTCTGCCATGTATTGTTTGAATATATCTGTCTTTCTTCTCACACTTTAACTTTTTTCTTACATACCCAATATATAAGTCTACTACATTCGGATTTACTACTACATTATATCCCCAAACCTGGTTCAAAAGCATTTCACGGCTCAATATTGTATTTTTATTCTTGATTAAAAATACAAGTAAATCATACTCACGCTTCGTAAGTGAGAGGTTTTTACCACCTTTTTTCACAATATTGCTAGATGCATCAACAAAGAGATCTTTAAACTGAAAAAAACTTATCTCATTTTGCTGGTTACAGTCAGTTCTCCTTAAGATTGCTTGAACCCTTGCTACTAATTCTTCTTTCACAAATGGTTTTCTTATATAATCATCTGCTCCTGCTTGCAACCCTGCTATGCAATCCTTGCTAGAAGTATTATCAGTCACAATAATGATCGGTGTCGTTTTAACAAGTCGTATTTGTCTGCAAATTTCTGGTCCCGATATACTTAATGAATCCCAATCCAATATGATAATATCCCAATCTTGTTCATATATTATATTTAAACCTTGGTTTTCATTGTGAAGTTTTAAAATGAAAGAGCCTTCTTGCGTTAAACCACTTACGATTTTCTTCGCAAAAGAACGTTCATTTTTAATTACTAACACCTGCTTCACCTATGGTTCACCTCTATTTCAATATAACTTAGTTAGATACTCTATAAATATTAAATTCCTAAAAAAGCCATTATAACAGCTTATTAGGAGAACACTATATAATCTTACAATAGATATGAATAGAAACACAAAGGATATGAAGATTTAAATACATATTATTTAATCATTAAGGGCATCTATAGTATCTATCTGCTTATCAGCAATAACTATTCCTTCCGTTTAAGTTTCAAGGATACCGCCCCACCTCTATCAACTTAAGCATTTTATAAACCCAGAAAACAAAAAGAACCATACCCCCGCCAATCTGGCAAAGTTATGGTTCATATCCTACAAAATAAAAAACCACCAAACAGTTATGTATTGGTGGAGACGGTGGGAGTCGAACCCACGTCCAAAAATATCGGCACTTAAGCTTCTACGAGTGTAGTCGATATATTAGCATTTCGCGAACTCTTCGGCCTATCGACAGGCTTCCAAGTTGCTAGTCTGATTGTTCTCTTCCTTCGCCCTCAGACGGCGAACTCCGGCGTAGTCCACTTAGTTTGAGTCCCTTACCCTACCACATGGACGATGGAGGGAGGAACCTTTAGTGCAATTAAGCAGCTAAAGAAAGATTGTTTTGTTTGCCAATTATAGGCTTTGACGTTTTAACGAGGCCGATCCCCTCGACTCGCAACCTAAGCTCGAACTATCCCTGTCGAATCCGTAACGTCCCCATGATAAAAATGGAGCATACGAAGAAAATATCGTGATAGCTACTAAGAGCTGTTTTTCAATGTGCAACAATCTTACATAAGTTATTATATCATACGCGCGCCGTTTTACAAATGTAAATATCTGTATTACATCTTTTGACGATCACGGAACGCGCGTGCAATTTCACGTTTAGCTTCTTTCTCTTTTAAATCGTTACGCTTATCATATTGCTTTTTACCTTTTGCTAAACCAAGTGCCATTTTCGCGAATCCATTTTTTAAATAAATTCTAACTGGAACTAATGCATAGCCTGTTTCTTTTGAAGCACCCGTTAACTTCTCAATTTCTTTTTTATGAAGAAGTAACTTTCTTGTACGAAGTGGATCATGATTGAAACGATTCCCTTGCTCATATGTACTAATATGCATATTATGAACCCATACTTCACCATTATGTACACGAGCAAATGCATCTTTCAAGTTCACGCGTCCAGCACGAATCGACTTAATTTCCGTTCCTTGAAGGACAAGCCCTGCTTCGTATGTTTCTTCGATGAAATAATCATGAAAAGCTTTTTTATTTTGTGCAATAACCTTACCTGTACCCTTTGGCATATAACGTCCCTCCTCTATTTTTACTATTGTAACAAATGTTAATAAAAAGCGAAAGTGGCTCGCTCAGAATCTTTGGACATTGGAACTCCCGACAGAGAAGCGCTTTTTGCTTCGTCCGAGGGAGTGAAATGGCCAATAGATTCTAGCCACTGTAGCTGGATTCCATTAAAAAGCGAAAGTGGCTCGCTTAGAATGTGAGGTGGATGGAGCTTCTAACCTTGAGGCGCTCTTTGCCTCTCTTGGAAGAAGCGAAGCCGCCGAACATTCTAGCCACTGTAGCTAGATTACATTAAAAAGCGAAAGTGGCTCGCTCTCAAGCCACCAAGAAAAAAGAAAAAGCCTCGCTTTTCATCAAAGCGAAGCTTTCCTTTTCTTACTTACGCTTTTTCTTTTTCTTCTTGAATCCTGGTACGTTTTCGAAGAATGCTTTTTTCTTCTTGCCGTTACCATCTTTTTTCCCTGGCTGGCTAGCGGATGCGGATGCTGACGCGGATGCGGATCCTCTTCCTTTTCCTGTGCCTTTACCTTTGCCACCACGGTCAAATTTTCTACCTGCACCACGTTCTCCGCCGCGCTCATTACTGCGCTCGCTACGCCCACCACGTTTCTTTCTGCCTGTTCTTGGCTGTTCGATAACGACTGGGCGATCTTTGAACTTACGACGAGGTGTACCTTTCATTCCAACGATTTCAAAGTCGATTGCACGTTCGTCTTTGTTTACGTTAATAACGCGAATTGTAATTTCGTCTCCGATGCGGAATACGTTACCTGTACGTTCTCCAATCATTGCGAAATGTTTCTCGTCATAACGGTAGTAATCATCCGTTAAGTAGCTAACGTGTACAAGACCTTCAATTGTATTTGGAAGCTCTACGAATAAACCGAAGTTTGTTACAGAGCTAATCATACCGTCATACTCTTCGCCGATCTTATCAACCATATACTCCGCTTTTTTCATTTCGTCTGTTTCACGTTCAGCTTCAACAGCACGGCGTTCCATATTAGAAGAATGCTCTGCAATCTCAGGTAAGTTTTCACGCCATTTTGCTTGTGTTTCGTTGTCGACTTTGCCGTTAATGATGTATTCACGAATTAATCTATGAACGATTGTATCTGGGTAACGACGAATTGGTGATGTGAAATGTGTGTAGAACTCAGTTGATAAACCGAAATGTCCTAAGCTTTCCGAATCGTAACGCGCTTGCTTCATTGAACGAAGCATTACTGTTGAAATAACTACTTCTTCCGGCTGTCCTTGAACCATTTCAAGAATTTGTTGCAGCGCACGAGGATGTATTTCATTCGCACGTCCTTTTACTGCATATCCGAAGTTCGTTACAAACTCGAAGAAACGTTCCAGCTTATCTTCTTTCGGATCTTCATGGACACGATACATGAATGGTACGTTCATCCAGTGGAAATGCTCTGCTACTGTTTCGTTCGCAACAAGCATAAATTCTTCAATTAACTTCTCTGATACAGAACGATCACGCATGACAACATCTGTCGGTTTTCCTTCTTCATCTACTAATACTTTCGCTTCTTTAAAGTCAAAGTCGATTGCACCGCGGCGCATACGTTTTTCACGTAGGATTTGTGCCAATTGCCCCATCTCTTTAAACATCGGTACGAGCGGCTCATAACGCTTGATTAACTCTTCGTCCTCATCTTCTAAAATGCTTCTTACGTCAGCATACGTCATACGCTCTGTCGTTTTAATTACACTTTGGAAAATCTCGTGTTTTACAACATCACCTAAGTTGTTGATTTCCATTTCACAAGATAACGTCAGACGGTCTACTTTCGGATTTAATGAACAAATACCGTTAGATAGACGATGTGGAATCATCGGAATTACACGGTCAACAAGATAGACACTCGTCGCTCTCTCCGCTGCTTCTACATCAATTGGAGAACCTTCTTGAACGTAATGACTTACATCCGCAATATGAACGCCAAGCTTGTAATTACCGTTCTCAAGCTTCGTTACTGTAACAGCGTCATCTAAATCTTTCGCGTCTGCACCGTCAATCGTTACGATCATTTGGTCACGCAGGTCACGACGATCTTTTAAATCTTCTTCTGAAATCGTTTCTGGTACACTGTTTGCATGCTCCATCACTTCCTCAGGGAATGCTAAAGGTAAATGATGTTTATGAATGACAGATAAAATATCTACTCCTGGATCATTTTTATGACCTAGAATTTGAATAACTTCACCTTCTGCACTTAAACGATTCTCTGGATAGCTCGTAATTTTCACAACTACTTTATGGCCTTCTACAGCACCCATTGATGCACTTTTCAAGATAAAGATATCACTCGTCCAGCGCTTATTGTCAGGTATAACAAATCCAAAGTTTTTCGATTCTGTATATGTACCAACTAGTTCTTTCGTGCCGCGCTCTAAAATACGTACAATTGAACCTTCTTGGCGTGATCCACTTGATTGTGCGCTAACACGTGCTAATACTGTATCGCCATGAAGTGCACCGTTTAACTCTGTAGGCGGGATGAAAAGATCATCATCTCCCGTTTTCTTTTCGTCTGGTACAACGAATGCAAATCCACGTGCATGTCCAATTAACTTACCACGTACTAAACTCATCTTTTCAGGAAGACCGTAACGGTTGCTACGTGTGCGAATAACAAGTCCCTTCTCTTCCATCGTTACAAGTGCCTTTACAAAATCTTTAAAGCCCTCAGAACCTTCAATTCCAAATGCCTCTTCTAACTCTTGTATCGTTAGCGGTTTATACGCTTCTTCTCTCATAAATAATAACAACTTATCAATATGTTCTTGTATGATTTCTTCCAAGCAAAAATACCTCCTTTAAACCCTTATATTATTTAGTGTATCCGAAAGATGGGGGATGTATAAAGCGAAACTTCAATCATCTCCCAATGATTTTTTACAGCTTCCATAAAAAATTCCCTTATGAAAAAAAGAGGCAACTAGATCTTACCAATCTAGTTGCTCCAAGAAGTTATATACATCCTCATGTAGCTCGTCACGTTGCTTATCAAGTGTAATGACATGCGTAGAGTCTTCATACCATTTAATGTCTTTTAACGTAGATTCTACACCGTTATAAATAATATTAGCACTATCTGTATTAATCATTTCATCATGACGTGCTTGTACAACAAATGTCGGTGCATAAATCATATCCACATTGTTACGTACGTCAGCAATTAATTGTTGTAATGCTTTTAATGTATTCATCGGCGTCTGTTGGAATTCCAACATTTCTTGTTCGATTTGCTCTGGTGATTTTTGCTCACGCTTTTTATATTCGCGGGCGTATGCCAATATACCTTGGTACATCGTTTCTTCACTCTTAATATACATTGGTGCACACATTGGTACTACACCTAAAACCGGTACTGTATAACCTAATTTTAAAGAAAATACGCCGCCAAGTGATAGTCCAGCAACAGCAATTTTCTCAAAGCCTTTATCTTTTAAAAGCTGATATGCCTCCATTACGTCTTGCCACCAATCTTCAGGACCTGTATGAACAAGCTCTTCTGGTGGTACACCGTGCCCTTTAAAAATTGGGGCATGACAAGTGTAGCCTTTCTTCTCTAAGAAACGCCCTAACATACGTACATCAGCTGAGTTTCCTGTGAAACCATGTAGTAATAAAACAGCGCGGTCTCCACCCTCAAATGTAAATGGTTTCGGAGATGCTAATTTCATCATGTACTTCTCCTCTTTCTCTTCTGTAATCTAGTCGTATTCTTTCTATATCTTAGTGTACCATATTTATATTTCTATAATCTAATTAGAAACATCTTTCAAATGGCAAAATAAAAAAAGAAGAACCATTAGTACAACTTACTAACGCTTCTTCTTTCAATTCTATAAATTTAAGTACGTAACAGCAATTGTTAATACGAAGAATAGAACCGCTAAAACAATTGTAATACGGTTTAATACTGCTTCAATTCCACGTGCTTTTTGCTTACCAAATAATTGCTCTGCACCGCCTGAAATTGCACCTGAAAGGCCTGAGCTATTACTAGACTGCATAAGTACCATAACAATCATTAAAATCGATACAATAATAAGTAAAACGGATAATAACGTATGCACTTGGCGTACCTCCTACAAAGATTCAGTTATTTTAACTGTAGCATAAATTCTATAGAAAAGCGAGAGCTATAGAGTCGCTCTCGCTTTTCTTCTATTACATAAACATCATTGCAAATAATGGCCCGAGCAAACATGTCAAAATTGCTGTTAATGTCATTGTTACCGATCCAATAACACCTTCATGTTCATTATTTTTCATCGCTCTCATGACGCCCATAATATGAGAAGCACATCCAAATCCGATACCTTTACCAACTGAGTTTGTAACACGGCTCCATTTTAATAAAAGCGGGCCGGTAATCGTTCCAGTAATACCTGCGATAACAACGAAAGCTGCTGTTAATGACGGTACACCACCAACTTGCTCTGAAACACTCATTGCAACTGGCATTGTCACCGATTTTGGTAAAGAAGATAAAATTAAGCTTTTATCCGTTCCCATAAGTGATGCAATAGCAAAATCACTCGCAATGGCAACTGTTGTACCTACTAATACGCCACCAGCAATCGGTACAACATACTTTTGAAGAACGTGACGTTGTTTATAAAGAGGAATTGCAAATGCTACAACACCGGGTCCCAGTAGTTTTGCAATCCAGCCGCCACCACTTTCCATATAATGTTGATATGGTATATCAAGCATAATAAATAAGAAAGCCATTAATCCTGTTGCTACAAGCATTGGAATGGTGAATGGTGTTGGAAATAATTTATAGATTTTTTTAGATAATTGGTATAATAGCACCGTAAAAAGAACCCAACCAATTCCGATTAATATTTGGCTCATCGCGACTCTCTTTCCTTTCTATTCGCAAGATATTGTCCTGTATGTCCTGCGACAATAATAATTAAAAATGTACTCGCTACAATTGTAATGAAAAGAGAAATTCCTTTACTCATAAAAAAAGCACCGTAATTCATTAGGCCAAGCGTTGGCGGAATTAATAAAAACGGCATAATAGCAACGAGTGTTTCTGCTCCTAAATCGAACCATTTCACTGGAAGAACTTTTAGGCTAAGTAAAACAAGTAAGAGGAACATTCCAATCAAACTTCCTGGAATCGGAATATTTAACATTTCTTGTACCCAAGTTCCAACCATATAAAAAACGTAAAGAGCAGCAATTTGGACAAGAATCTTTGTAAATTTCATGTTCATCATCCCTCATGTTTATACGATCTTCTCTTAATATCTTTATCATAGTATAAATTGTAAAAAGCTGCAATTTATCAATTCGGCAGAAAAAACAGCCTATGTTAGACGCTTACAACCTTGATATGACTGGATTTCTAATCCGAAATTAAGTCAAAAACCTTGACCTAATATAAAAAGTTTTTATTTTCTGAATTTATAAGGTTGTTATTTCAATAAAATAATCTTTTTATCCTTAAGCTTACATATATATAAAGTGAAACTTTAATCAGTGGGGGGTTCTGATTATTAGCCCTCACCAATCGGACTTTTATAGGCAGCCCGATCCCCACCTAAATTCTTTGCTTTCGCTGAATTTTGAGGTGGGGGTCTTACTGCCCATTAAAGTGGGATAAATAAGATAGGTGGTGAACATATGCCAAAAAAAGTTCTTATTTTTTGTGATCCTGGGATTGATGATGCGATGGCCCTCCTCTTAGCTTTCTTTATCGATGAAATAGAAATCATCGGCATTGTTGCTGATTACGGCAATGTTCCAAAAGAAATGGCCGTACAAAATGCTCATTTTCTTAAGCACGAAACAAAAAATAGAAATATTAAAGTATTTGGTGGTTCAGAACAACCGCTTACTGGTGCCCCTCCTTCTTTCTTTACGAATGTACACGGGAAACAAGGGCTCGGCCCAATTATTCCAAAGGAGAATGTGACTAACGGAGAAATGGAGAATTTTTTTGAAGTTATCCCTCTTATTGAGCAATATAAAGATGAATTAATCATTGTAAGTTTAGGAAGACTTACCTCTCTCGCAATTTTATTCATCCTATGTAAACAGCTAATGAAGCAAATTAAATCTTACTACGTAATGGGCGGTGCCTTTTTACACCCTGGTAATGTTACACCTATTTCAGAAGCAAACTTTTATGGCGATCCTACTGCCGCTAATATAGTCCTTCAATCCACAGCTAACATGTATATATACCCGTTAAACGTCACTCAATATTCTGTCATTACACCAGAAATGGCTGAATACATTGAAGCAAAAGGAAAAGCCCCACTTGTCAAACCATTATTCGATCATTATTACTACGGATATTATAAAAATGCCTTACCAGATTTAAAAGGAAGCCCCTTTCATGACACAATGCCAATACTCGCTTTACTTGATAACTCTATGTTTACGTATCATACATCACCTATCGTTGTCATGACAGAATCCTATGCACAAGGAGCAAGCATTGGGGAATTTCGCTCTTTAGAAGAATCCAAACCATTTACTGATTGGCCGAGTCATCAGATCGCAATCGATTTTGATTATACCCGTTTCTTTAAACATTTCATGTCACTTATGACGAGTGAGCAATTTTAAGCATAAAAAAACAGACCGTGATTTCTCACGGTCTGTCGTTATTTTCTACAATTATCGTTTGATGTTGTAGAAAGATTTGATACCATCGTAAACAGCGATTTCGCCTAGTTCGTCTTCGATGCGTAATAATTGGTTGTACTTAGCAATACGGTCAGCATTGTAAACATCTTACAGACACTAAACCCTATTATATCAACGTTTATTGGTAAATCTCTCTTGTTTATATGTAATTGGTATTGCGTAATTCACACACAATACATTATCAATAATATAAATCGTGTATTGTTAATTACGATTATAACATAAAACAAGAGAAATTATATCTATTTTCCAAATTGGAACACAATCATTTATGCACCAATATATTTAACAATCATACCTTTTGCCTTTTCATGTTTTTTATATCGTGCTTGCAATGGCTCTTCGGTCAAAATTAATTGATTGACCATGCTAATACTGATATTATATTCGTCTTTTAAAATTTCCGCTAATTCACTTCTTGAAGATGCCTTGATTTCTTTACCGTTTGGAAACAAAGCAATTGCTTCTTTTGAACAACTGTGTTTAGCGCCTGTTTTCCCATAATAATAATTTTTCTCGCCAGCGTTTGCAGCTGACATTTTTCGTTTGTGCTGATTGGTGAATGTTTTTCCATACATTGGATTATTTTCGCCTTTCCCTTTTTCACTTATCAATTTCTTTGTTTCTTCAGCATGTTTTTTACCTATGCTAATATTCGCTTTGCATTGCCCTATACTTTTATAATGTTCGGTTAATTTAGCTTCAAAAGAATATGCTTCTTGTTCTGTTTCGAAATATTTTACGATTTCCGCTTTAACGAGATTCACATTATTTTTCACAATGTTTCTCCATCGTTTATTACGATTTGAAAATTCTTTCGCTCTACGTTTTTGACCTTTACCAACATAGATTATTTCCCCATGCAATTCATGTGTATATACATAATGCTTCTTCATATCAATTTATCCTTCCTTTAGATTTATACTATTTTTTGGTAATCCCTCATTCAAATTCATCAAATCACGAAAATTTGACCGTTCAGATTCGTTTGTAGCGTGTCCCTAAAAACGTTTTAATGTTATTTATCGTGAATACGTTAAAATGTGATGCTCGTCCGTTTGAATCGTTTAGTGAAATGTACCCACGGAATGGATACATTCACATCAAAAATCAGGTATATCAACATCATTTGTTGACGTAGATGATTCTTTCAATCTTTCTTCTCTTTCTCGGTAAGCTTCATGTAAATTTTTGTGTAGTTTTTCAAAAGCACTTTCGACTGAATCATATTTGTCATCAAGATTGTTCAAAGATAATTCATCGCCACGAATATAAATTTGTTGTGAAATTAACATATCATCTATTGAACTTTCAATTACGATACAGCCATATATCGAATCCCAAACATACGAATGAAGTTCATCTTTAGCAATTTCTTCAAGTTGCTTTATTATTTCAAACGTTTTTATAATTGATTCTTTCACTTTGATATTTGTGATTTTTTCATCCTCAAGCCATTGCATTAATCCATATTTATCAATCATATCAAAGCGTTGTTTTTCCGAAAGTTCATCACGAACTTTCCATGATTCATCAATTTCATTTTGCACTTCAACCATTTTTTCAAGAACTTTCGCTCGTCTTTCAGCATCTTTCATATCTTTAATTGCACCAATTAACATTTCTTTTTTAATTCCCATTATGATCTTCTCCATTCGATTTATAATTTATTTTTTGTTTTGTTTTATCAACCGTCAACTCATCGAGTCAACGGTCATGTATTTTATAGTATTGATTCAATGTAATTTAATAAGTGTAAAATTGAATCACCGTGATTTTCACCATCTAAATAAAGTGCACCGTCTTTGTAATCAAGAGTCCAATCTCCACCGCAGTATTCGGAAATACTGTCCATATCAACAACGCCATTAGCAAAATGTAATCGGTGTTCAATATCAAATTCATCATTCATTGCCCATTCATGCACTAATTCGATTAATTCCCACCATTTTTTTGCTTTTTCTATATCTGTAATAAATCCATCTTCAATTTCATCACGTAGCTGAAATTTGTTATAAATCATGGATTGTCTCGCATATGATAATTCTTCAAACGGACAATCCCCGATAAACGCTTTTTCCAATTCGTTTAAAATTTCTTCCATCGTTTTCAATCCGTTAATTTTTTCTACCATTTCCGTGTATTGTTTCATTTCCATTTTTATTAGCTCCTTTAGGTTTCATATAATTTTATTTTCATAATTATCACCGACCCAAAAGGGTCAGTGATATTTGATTGTTTTATTTGTTCCACGTATCAATTGATAAATCAATTAATCCGAATACTTCACTATTAGGTAACCAACAAATTACATAACGTTCGCCAGTTTCTTCATCGACAACAATTTCATCATCAAATTCAACATATTCTGTCATACGCTTTCCATTGGAATCCGTGTATTCAATAGTAATTTCATTTTCATCCAATTCAGCACTTGCATTTAAATGTTCAAATTCTTCCTCATCTATGTTACTTTCTACATTTTCCATAAAAGATTTCAGAGCATCTTCAAGCGTTTTATCAAATAAATCCAGTGTGTATAGACCGTTGTACCAACAATGACCGCTAATAACACAATTGAACATTTTATTTAGAACACCTTCAGGCGTTGCGAATGTTTTCGATTCAACATTGCCCCATGTCTTTTTGTATTTTGCTTTCAATTTTGTATGTAAAACATACTCATCATTTGAAACTTCAATAATGTGATTTAATCGGAATTTCTTGTCTTTTGACACGATTTCAATTTCAATTTTTTCATCAGTTGTAACGAATGAAGATTTATCTCCGTAACGCACTAATTTAATTCCTTTTTCCTCAATTGCTTGTACCATATCGTTTAATTTTGTTTTGTTTGTCATAATAATTTCCTCCAATAGGTTAATGTTTTTTCTTTACGACATCGTTTTGACGTCGTTTACATGACTATTGTATTGATTCCGTACGATTTGTAAGGCAAAAACCGAAACTTTTTTAAAAAACTTTTTCTGAGACGAGTTTCTTCATATATAAGTGAAAATAAAAAAGGCACTCGGTAAAACACCGAGTACCTTTTAGGTGTCCCCTGTTTTAGGGAATACCTATTATGTCAGTAGGTCTGTCGTGAAATGCGACACACCTAATATTATTGGGTAGGTAACGTTTCGTTATAAACCTAAAGATTGTTTAGGGTTATAAACAATGTTTATCACCTTCAAGGGTACATATATTACATGTACCCTTGAAATAATAAAAGGCCTTGCGTAGCGCAAGACCCTTACTCCATATTCTTCAACCAAGCTTCACGTTCAATCCGTCTTTCTTCTCGTTCCCTTTCAATACGTATCGTCTCATCATCTTTAGCAAATAAGTTATTGTACACTTGATACATAAACAACACCATCATTATCCCAACTGACAGAAATAACAAGATCAATTCTATTCGTGATTTCATTGTTTAAATAACTTGGCGTATGTTTCATCGTTTCGTTTGTTTATTTCCATCATATCTCGTATCAGCTCGGGCGTTTCCACGAATACAAACACTTGGAATCTATCATCTTTTCTATTACGCATCGTGTGATTCAAGTCATGTCCCAATCGTATTAATTCAATCGCTAGAGTTTTTTTGTATATATTCTTTAGTGGTTTTTTCTTTTTCATATGTATCTCTCCCTTTTTGGCAATTGGTCAAACATTTATCTCGACAAATTTTGATATTTAACGTCACAAAATTGTGACGTTGATTTAATCTGCAGGTTAACCGAGCTTTCTAATTTATCTGAAGATAGGTCGAGAAATCGGCACATCTCATCAAAATTGATGACATCTTCACAAAATTGTGGCGGTCTAAATCATCTATTTGGTTGGAACTTAGCTCGCAAAATTTTCAATTCCTCAAGTTTATTTTCCAAATCTTCTCGTAGGAACAGAGACGTACAACCTTGTTTCTTCAAGGGCGTTATCTTTCCATTCTTAATCATGTTTGATAATCTCGCTCGTGATATTCCCAATATTTCAAGAGCCTCAGGGGTTGTTAAAATATTTGCCTTAGCCCATTTCCGTTTATCAAATTTTTGTAATATGTATTCTTCGTGCATAATATCGCTCCTTATATAAAATAAAGTTGGCAACGCTAAATTGCGTCACCAACGTTGTTTCAAACAACCTTAGAATTTAACACCACGTAGAATGTCTTCTATCCGTCGTGCAGCCAAATCATCAAACAACCGTATTACATTCAATAAGTCGTAACACTGTGTTTCTTCGAATATCTCCGCTAGTAATTCTTTATCATTCAATAGCCCATTCTCGATAAAAAATTCTAAAGTTGCAATCCCCAATTCTTTGTCCTTATGTCCATAGAATATAGTCGTCAGTGCGGAAATTGCTGAATGTACGCTTTGTCGTTTCATTTGAATCATCTCCTAAATACCATATATTGGTAAAATATTAATTTCATTATATATCTCTATCAAACCTACTGACAAGAAAAAATCACGCCATCGGTCTAGTAGGTCATGTAGTGAACACCCTAATTTATAGTAGGTCACCACATGAGCACCTAGTAGGTCACTTAGTAAACACCCTCTAGGTCATATGGTGAACACCTAGTAGGTCACCAAGTGAGCACTAACTATACTTATATAACTATACTTAGTAACTATACTTATAAAACAAAACTTATATACTCCTCGAAAACTGGCGTTTTCTCCGTGTGTCGCTCTTCTTCTTTTTGTTTTCTTTTAGGTCTATATAATGAAGAAAAAAATAATTTCAACAAAATGACCGAGCCAACTTTACGTTGACCAAAAGAACAATACAATAGTGGTGTGTTAAAAAACGACATCAAAAAAATTATAAAAAGATGTCAAAATGTCTTTCGTTATATGTCCGCTATGTACATATATAATAGGACGACTTTTAGGAGGTCATGAAAAATGGAAAACAAAATTATTAAAAAAGAAAAGACAAAAACAACATTACATTTGTTGCTTGAAGATAAAGAAAAGGCATTTGAAAAAGCGGAAAGTTTGGGGCGTTCATTCAGCGTTTACATTTCGGATTTAATACGTGCCGATAACAAAATTGAAAATTAATATTCAAAAATCAAATGGAGGAAATTATTATGACAAACTATGCTGAAGATATTTTAAATGAAGAAAAAACAGGACAAGAAGTGAAAACATCAAAACCTAAAAAGAAGAAATTTAAACACAATAAGTTTTTCGGGCGGTTATGGTTAGGTTTAGCAATCATTGATATTGTAACAATGTGTATTACACAAAATTGGAGTTCTTATTCAATCCCAATGTTAGAATTATTGATTTCGAGTTTATGTTTCACTATCAATAGAGAAGAAGAAATGAATGACATCGCTGATGAAATCATTGAGCGACAAGATAAAGTTATTCAAAATCAAAAAACCATAATCGAATGTCAAAAAAAAATCGGATTCCACCAAAATTAAATGAGTCACTCCGGTGGCTCTTATATTTTTATAACTTAGGAGATGACAAATATGAGTACTAAAAGAATTTTTGCAGTGAGAATGGTTAATTATTTATTAAGCAACGGATACCCACCAGTGAAAATATCCAAACGTGATAACGAGGATAAATTGGTGTTCCATTTTCAACAAAGCGAAAAATTAAATGAACTATTGAAGAATTACCCATTCTAAAATTTGAAATTACAGGGAGTAAACGAACATGACAACTAAAGAAAATTATTTATTGGACCCAAAATTTGACCAAAACAAATTTTATCAAATGCGTAAAACAATGTTTAAAGAAGACCGAATCATGAAGGATAAACGAGGAAAACACAACGCAGTATTATTATACGGTGGAATTGAAGACAAGATCAATTTATCGAAAAAAACACATTTAGAAAAAGGCGATAGCAGTTTTATGACTCTTGATGGTGAATACTATTGTGTTTTCCCAGTAGGAACCGCAAAAGAAGAATTAAATATTGAACGTGGGAAATACAATCAGCATAAGGCGTTATTACGAGATGCAGGGTTGATTCATTATGAACCACAAGAAGTAGAAAAAGAAGGCGATGCTTCAAGAATCACATATACACCGTGGGATATTTGGGTACAACAAAACGGATTGTATTCTGATGGCGAATGGATTATTCCACCGTCAATGGATGATTACTATAATCCAACTGATATTGTAACGGTACAACCGACTATTACACCAATATCATATGATGAAGGACAACAACCTATTGGTGAACTTGATAAACCAATTACGCAGGAAGACATTGCCGAATATGACGCACTGATGAAACAAGCACATGCACTCGCAGTTCAATTTCATAAAGCAAATCGTCTACCCGAATTGACACCGATTGTTGAAAAACATTTAGGTGAAGGCAATAAATTAAATGAAACAATTGTTAAGGACTTACCATTGGTACGTCAAATATATGCGGATATGGAAAATCAATTTACATCTGAAATATTGAATAACCTTTAAAAGTTGAATATTTATATTCAATTATTCAACTAATATAATTATATAGGAGTGGTGCTATGGCAATGCTAACAACGTGTAGTCACGGTAAGTTGATACCAATAGGAACTACATGTGATTGTAATAAACGGACGGTAGCACGTATCAAACGTGAACCAAATGATGTAGATAAATTACGTAACACTCACCGATGGAAACGAATAGTACAACCACGGATTATTGAACGTGATGGTTGTGTGTGTCAACGATGCTTGATTAAGTATGGAATCATAACGACAAGCAAACTATCGGCACATCATATCAAACCAGCGTCCAAATATATTGAATTGTTCTTCGATGAAAGCAACTTAGTTTGTTTATGTATGACATGTAATAGGCAATTAGGAACTCGAGAACAATTAGATTTTGATTATGAAATACCAAACGAATATGAATACAAATTGTAGAGTTTATCGAAAATGATGAACTCTATTTTTTTATGCAATTTAGTAGATATCCCCCTTATGCAAATAAAAAAAATCCTTGGGGGAGTGTACGGACAATAGGGGACTCCATTTTCTGTGGATGTACCTAAACGAAATTTTTATGTGAAATTGAAAACAAAGAAAGGTTGATAAATATGGCTAGACCACGTAAACCAGCACGATTTAAACAAGGCAAATCCGAAACAAAACAACAATTATCCGTTCGTGAAGAACAAGAGCAACGACTCATGGGTGATAACGATAAATTGCAATACATACCAAATTACCTCGATGAAACCGCAAAGGCATATTACAAATTTTTAATTACGGAAATGGAAATTAGCGGTCTTCTTACTAATTTGGACATACCGTTGCTAGAACAAACAGCGGATGCACTAGCGAAACTTAAACAGTGTGATGACATTATCAACAAAGAAGGTCTTATCATTCAGCAAATTGACCGCTACGGACATGAAGTAATGAAAGATAACCCAGCAATTAAAATCAAAATGCAATACATGAATGTATTCAAATCGCTATCGACTCAACTTGGAATGTCCCCTTCTTCTCGTGCCCAATTGGCAGGCATGCAAATTGAGAAAAAACAAGAAGAATCAGACCCACTACTACAATTACTCGGAGGTAAATAATAATGAATATACTCGACCATAAATCATATCAATATGCTAAAGATGTAGTCGATGGAAAAATCGTTTCCGCAAAATACATCAAGAAAGCGTGTCAGAATTTTATAGATGACATACAAGATCATAACTGTAAATATTTTATAGATGAAGAAAAATTGTCATTGATTACGAATTTAACAAAATTAATTAACATGGCGGACGGATTGCGTGTCGGTCAATCGGCATATGAATCATTGGTTGGTTTCCAATGGTTTTTCCTTGTGAATGCTTTATGTTGGTATCACAAAGATAATAAAGAAAAACGACGTTATGAAAAATCTGTATTATTAATCGCACGTAAAAGCGGAAAATCATTCTTAACCGCATTGTTAATTTTAATTTTGATGATTTTGGAACCAAAAAACAGTGAGTTCTACTCCGTTGCCCCAGACCGTGAACTTTCCTCAATTGTAAAAAATGAAATTGCTAAAATGTTAGAAGCGAGTCCATTAATCAATAAAAAATTTAAAACAGTTAGAGCGGAAGTACGTTTTGAACTAAAGAATTCAAAATTTATTCCATTGGCATATTCCGAAAACCGCCTTGATGGTCGTAAAGCGAATGTATTCGTCGCTGATGAAGTTGGAGCATTGAAAACACGTTACCCAATTTCCGCTATGGAATCATCCCAAATGAACATGGTCAATCGTGCTGGCATCTTAATTTCTACCGCTTATGAATCATTGAATAACCCAATGACCGAAGAAGTAGAATATGCTGAAAAAGTTCTCGATGGTTTGGTTGAAGATGAAACGCTATTTGCATTGTTGTACAAGCCCGATGATATAAAAGATTGGTTATCCGATGAAGCACTTTTACAAGCGAATCCTTTAGCAATTGAACTACCTGAGAACTTGGAGCAATTAAAAAAACAACGTAAAAAGGCAATGGAAATTCCTTCAGAAGAAACAAATTTCAAAACTAAACACATGAACATTTTCGTTGATGGCATTGAAACCGAAGTATATGTTTCCACTGATGATTTACGTAAAGGGAAATTGGACGAGCCATTCGATTGGGAAGGGCGTAAAGTTCACATTGGCGTCGATTTATCACAAACCAATGATAATACCGCAGTATCAATGGTTACATACGATGAGGAAAACGATAAATTTATTACTAAAGTGTGGGCATTTTTACCTGAGGGTAATATTGAAACAAAAAACAAACTTGAAAAAATTGATTATCGTATCATGAAAAAAAATGGTTTTTGTTTCTTTAGCGGTAACAAAGTAATCAATTACGGCGACATTGAAAAGTTCGTCATGGATCTTGAAGATACTTACAGAGTAACAATTGGTCAAATTGGTTATGACCGATACAATGCTATGTCATCTGTTAACAAATGGGACGAAGCGAGTTATGTCACTGTTGAAGTTAAACAACATTCCAGTTATTTGCACCCAGCAACTAAATTGCTAAAAGAAACGATTCTCAATGAAAAATTCAACTATGAATCGAATAGATTGTTTGAAATTAACGTAGCGAACGCTCGTGAAGTCAAAGATAACAATTTGAATAGTTACGTAAATAAAAAGAAATCGAAAGGCAAGATTGATATGTTAGCAGCAACAATAAATGCTATGTATCTATGGAACCTTGAATTGTTGGAAGGTAAAAGCGTATATGAAGACCGAGGGCTTATTATGTTGTAAAAAACTTTCGTTTTTTTGCGTTTTGCTCTTTATTCATCGTCAAGAACTGTATATATATTATGAGGGTCACTGAGCATGACCTTTAATGCCTTTTGTCATAGGCATTTTCCTAAGGTGTTATAGTTTTTAGTCCCGTCTTTATCGGAAAAAGGCGGGATATTTTTTATGAAAGATGGTGACCACATGGCAGTATTAGATAAATCGCTAATTAAAATCATTGGCGAAAATGAATATTATAGGATTCTTGCAATAATGGAATTAGAAGAAGCACAAGCAAGAGAAACCGAATTAAAACAAGTGGAAGCGTTAGAAATAATTAATGAAATGTTATCAAAACATGACCAACCGCCACTTACATTATCGTGGATTAAAAAATGGTGGAATGAATTTAAATGATTTCCGTTGTAGCAATTATCATCGTCACCCATATCGTAATCCCATGCGAAATTCCTCGGCGGTGATAATTGGTGTAACGGAAATTGCACCATATTTACAGTAACTGTTACTTCCATTTCTGTTACTGTTTTTCGGAATGTGTAAATGTCACTTCTTCACATTTGCACGTAGTTCTTTTAATTGTTTTTCGTGCCAACAATTTACCGTTTTGTTGGCATTATAAAGGAATTAAATATTTAACGTAGGCGTAACCGAGTGTTACGTCTATTTGTATTTCTCATGAAAGGACGTATAAAGAATGTCAAATGTTATTACAAGAGCAAGAGATTCATTTCTCGGTTTTTTTGAAAAACGAGATATGACCGCAGAAACAATAAAAGCACTGACACAATCGGCACCCACTACAGAAGAGTCAGTAATGACCATTTCGACTGTTACAAGTTGCATGGATATTATCACTGGTTCAATGGCACAAATGCCTGTTCATTTGTATCGTGAAGCAGAAGACGGATCAATGGAGAAAGTTCATGATGATTACCGCATAAAATTGTTGAATGACCAATCAGCACCAAATATGAATGCAATTAATACAAGAAAATTAATGGTCAAAGATTATATGTTGCACGGTGAAGTTTTTATTGACATCGAAAGAGAAAAAGAAGTTATCAACGACAACATTACCGTTTATGGGGATATTGAAAAACTTGTTCATTTACCAGCCAAAAATGTGAATGTGCAAGCATATCATGATGGGAAAAATTTAGTAAGTGCTGACTTCACATTAACAACACTTGAAGGAAATAACATCTTTTTTAAACAAAAACAAACAACAAATTTGAATGAAGGAGATTTACTCCGTATTTTAAACAACCCATTGAATACGTATCAAGGTGTTGGTGTGTTAAAACGTGGAGAAAAAATTTTAAGTCAAGCTTTAGATGAAATGGAGTACACATCTAATATTTATAAAAACGGTGCAATGCCGACAGGTGTGTTAAAAACAAACGCTCGTCTTAAACAAAGTATGGTTGACCGTTTAAGAGATGCTTGGGCTTCTTTATACGGCGGTGTGCAAAACTCCGCAAAAACGGTGATTCTTGAAGAAGGTATGGAGTATGAACAAATTTCACTGAATCCTGATGAAATTCAAATGCACCAAACGAAAAAGGAAACAAACTCTGAAATTTGTAAATTATTTGGTGTGCCTGAGTCAATGATTAGCATTGCAGCTAACAAATATGGCTCACTTGAACAGAACCAATTACATTTCTTAAAGAGCACTTTAACTCCAATCATCGTAGACTTTGAAAATGCGTACAATCAATATTTGCTAACTGAGGAAGAAAAAGCAGAAGGATATTTTTTCCGTTTCGACACTTCCGAATTGATTCGAACAACGGAAAAAGAAAAAATCGAAGCGGTTGGACTGGGTCTTGAAAAAGGATTACTTACAATCAATGAAGCTCGTTACAAATTAGATTTACCACCAATTAAAAATGATGTGTTCATGTGGGGATTACAACATGCCTTATACGACCCTGAAACAGGCGAAATGAAAGTACCTAATATGGACGGTGGGACAACAAATAAACAGAAAGAAGGCGTTGCCGATGGCAAACCAAACAATTGAATTACGTAATTATGATGTGAGCCTGTCGGAAGTCAACGAAACTTCTGATGGGCTTCTTTTAGTTAGAGGGATTGTTAATCGCCCTGGTTCTTGGTCTGAACCATTACCAGCGAAGAATGGGAAAGCATTCATCGAACGTATTATGCCTGATACATTCGCCAATGCGATTAAACGTGGTGGCAATATCAAATTTCTCAAAGAACACAATCGAGATAAGTTACTTGCATCAACAAAAAATGGAACTTTGAAACTTGAAGAAACACCTGAAGGTCTTTACATGGAAGCTCGTATTTCTCCAACTCAATATGGAAAGGACACTTATCAATTAATTAAAGATGGCGAATTATCGTCAATGTCCTTCGGAATGACAGTTCTCAAAAACACTTGGGAAAAAGCAGGAGAAATCATGAAAAGAACAATTACTGACCTTGCTTTATCAGAAGTCAGTTGTGTAAGCGACCCCGCTTACGTTCAATCAAATATCCAAGCACGCTCTATAGAAGTCGTAAATGAAATTGAAATCCCAAACATGAAAGAAAGGAACTTAACAGATATGAATATTAAAGAACTCCACGAACTAAAAACAAAAATTTACAACGAAAACAAACAAATTTTAACAACAGAAAATCGTTCGCTCGATGAAGGTCAGCAATATGCAAAATCTGAAATTCTCGCAGAATTACGTTCGATTGATGAAAAAATCCAATCAGTTGAATATACCAATAAAACAGAAACAAGAGGAGCAATTACAATGAATAAAAATAATACTTTCGAAACAGAAACTCGTGCGGTAGAGCAATTCATCCGTAAACAAGATGGAGAAGAACTTCGTGCAATGCAAGCTAACTACGGGACACAAATAGGAACAGGATTTTTAACTATCCCAACAATAATGTCAGATTATATCGTTGAAAAATTGAATGAGCAAGCACCAATTTTTGCTCGTACTAACAACTTCACTCCTGTAAGTGGATTTTTAGAAATTTTACGTGAAAAATCAATGGGTACTGCTGGATTCGTCGGTGAAATGGAAGATGTTGTTTTAAACGATTTCACAATGGACAAAGTACGTTTAGACCAAAAACGTGTTGGTACTGCTATTGAGCTTTCTCAACAATTAGTAAATGACTCAGGTATCGACGTTGTTAACTATTCTATCGGTTTACTATCTCGTCGTCTTGGTTTAACGCTTGATAATTCTGTTTTAATCGGTAAAAAAGAAAAAGGCGAATTTGAAGGTATCTTAAATGACCTTACAATTGGCGAACAAGCAGGTCTTGCTACTAATGTTATCGCAATCGAGGAATTACTTGACCTTTACAACTCAATGAACCCTGCGTACATCGGTGGAGCAGTTTGGGTAGTATCTCGTCAAACGTTCAACATGATTGCTAAACTGAAAAATGACAAAAACGGTGAATACTACTTAGTACGTGACGTTGCTGAAACTGGCCCAGTCTTCAAGTTATTCGGTCAACCTGTTTTAATTAACGACACAATGCCAGCACCAGAAACTGGACAACGTGCTGTATTATTCGCTAACTTCAGCGAAGGTTATGTAACAATGACTAAAAAAGGCTTAAACTTACAACACATCACTGGTGACAGTAAACAAGCTTTACGTGGTTCTCAGTTAATCGTATTAGATGGCTATATGGATGGTAAAGTATTGAATCCAGCGGCTATCAAAGTTTTAAAAATGAAGTAATCCATTAGGAGTCGATTTTCCGACTCCTAATTTTTTTTTATGAGTAAAATCAGCATTTTATTAGATTCTCAAAGATCATATTTCTTCATGTGGCTTCCTTACAAATCAAAGTGATTCAATATAATAGTATTATAAGTTGCATTTGTTTGCCTTCTCAAACAATGTAATTTAAAACATCATTCGGTAAAAATGTTCGATTCGAGATAGTGAATAACGAATTTTAGGTTTGTTTCGCTACGACCACGCATCATTAATTTGGTGTGTGGTCATTTTTTTGTTTATGTATGTTATAGTTCATATATTATTTTGGATTTACGCTTTAATGCGTTGCTAACGGTTAAATACCATGTTCTTTTAGATGTGTTCCACTTCTTCAATGACAAAAACGCTTCCCAATCAACCTCATATATCGCCTGTAGCGAAACATCTTCATCAAATAACACCACAATCACATAATCGAACAATTTTTCCTGTGGCATATCGGAGTCAGGGTCATTGAGACCATTGAACACTCCTGTCATTTTGGTACGTGTGGCTTTTATACTATAACGTTCATTTGTATCACTAATGGCATCTATGTGCTTCATTCCTATTTCCACCATACGCAAATTTGGTAAATGTGGCGAATTACAGTAATGTTCAATTGCAATAGATTCCCCAATATCGCCTACGAAATTGCGTGTGCGTGTCACTTTACGCTTTTTAAACATCTTCATGAGTTTACTATATTCTTTCAATCCATCAGCAATTGTCATATTTTCATATTCTTCATCGGATGGCATACATATCACCCCCATATGGCATACGTCATTTTTACCACATACAGGAAATACCGTCATTCAAACGACTGTTCGTTGAATATTAATATTCAATAAAATATCCTTAAATCTCGTTAAATATGGTCAAAAATGAGCGTATATCACTCGTTGAGCCATTGATAAAAAAATTGATTCATTGGATTGTCATATATTTTTGTACCGTCACGGAATGCAATGTGATTGATTATGTTGTTAATCGTGCCACGGATATATGATTTGAGATTACGTATATTATTTTTATTTTTGATTTCATCAATGACTTTAGAAAACATCTTCCTACTGATTCCGTTTTTACGTGCATGTACATATTCCTCGTGAATAATATCGTTTTGTATAACGTCCTCTTTGTTAACAATACTAGTATTTAAATTATTATTATGATTAGAAGAATAAACTACGGAATGAGTAGAAAAACAACTAGAAGGAGATTCAGCAATATCATGACATTCCGTATCATCATTGCATTGCTCCGTTTGTTCTCCGTTTGACACTACCGTTTGACATTCTAAAGGTTGCACCGTTTTAGGGTCTCCTTTTTCTTGTGGAATCAGCGTAAATACTAACGAAGCGAATTGTTCTGATACATTACGATTTTGTTCAATCTGAACTAAATCCGCACATTTATCCTTAATCTTCTTGAGGTTTCGTGAAATAGTAGAAGCGGTAACGCCACATTTAATTGCAAGCGTAGAATTTTTCTGTGACACTACGAACGAAGCTTTTGCGTAAGCTTGTTGAGAAATTGCCTCGATAATAATAAACAAGGTGGATCGATTTTTAACGTTCAGTCGTTCAAGCAAACGTTTCTGAATGTGGTTGATTTCATTTTTAATATCCATACATAATTCTCCTTTTGATTCAAAGAGACAATCATGCTAAAATAAAAGCACAATAGTCCTTTGGGATTGTTGTATCATGGGTAAACGAGCGGTAGGATGCCAGTCCTATAATCCGTTCGTTTTTTATTTTTTATCGTAAATTCATTAGCGGACTTGTTTTTTGTGCCATTTCCAATATATTTTCCGTTTCAAGTCCTTGAAGATAGCGTTTTGTCACTTGAATATTCTCATGTCCCGCAATCTTTGAGCATGAATACAGGTCTAGCCCGTTCCTGAGGTTTGCCTGAATGGCGTAATGACGTAATGTATGCGGACTACAACGAATGTCTTTTCGAACGTCAGCACGTAAACCAGCGTTTTTGACGATGTTTTCAATTTGCACCGTACATATCGGTTTGCCAGCCCTTGTTAAAAAATAATTATCATGCTCCAGTGCCTTCTTCTCGAAATACTTCGCTTTAATCCGCTCGTATCTTATCATGTACTTCTTGAGCATCAAGCTTATTGGAGCGAATCTCCATTTCGAGCCCTTTCCCATAATTCGTATATTCGTATCGTAAACCCACTCAGATTGTAAATTGATTAATTCCGACATTCGTATGCCTGTATCAACAAACATTGCAAGGATGACCTTGTTACGTGCGTTTAAATACGATTTAAAATCATAGGAATCAATCATTTTTGCCACTTCATCATCCGTGAACGTCTTTATCACTTCTGTATCTTCTTTCAGCAATTTGATTTTGTTCATAACATTCATCGGTACATATTCTTCGGTCACAAGATATTTGAAAAAGCTCCTCAAGGATTTAATCAATGTATTAATGTAATTCGCTTTCTTGCCTAATCCAATTTGATGTTGAACAAATTTCTTAATATGAAATGGCGCTATATCCTCAATATCATCAACTTCATGATGTTCATTCAAATATGTTATCAGCAATCCCACATTGTACTTGTAGGTATCAATCGTCCTATCCGAATAGTTCTTAATCTTCAATTCGAATATAAATTCCTTTAACAAATTATCAAGCAAAACAAAAAACCTCCTGTCTACGTGGATTAACACATAAACAAGAGGTTTGTGTATGACAAACTTCATCGTGTCGTATTGCTTACCTCGAACGTAAGCAATATAACGTGTACAACAAAGTTCAGTCGATTTTTTTACTTATTACGATTATCGTTTGATGTTGTAAAATGACTTGATACCGTCATATACAGCGATTTCGCCTAACTCATCCTCGATACGTAATAATTGGTTATATTTAGCAATACGGTCAGTACGGCTCATAGAACCAGTTTTGATTTGGCCAGCGTTAGTTGCAACTGCGATGTCAGCGATTGTAGCATCTTCAGTTTCACCAGAACGGTGAGATACAACTGCTGTGTAACCAGCACGTTTAGCCATTTCGATAGCTTCGAAAGTCTCAGTTAAAGTACCGATTTGGTTAACTTTAATTAAGATTGAGTTAGAGATACCTTTTTCGATACCTTCAGCAAGTTTTTGTGTGTTAGTTACGAATAAGTCGTCACCAACTAATTGTACTTTATCACCGATACGCTCAGTTAATAATTTGTGACCATCCCAGTCGTTTTCGTCTAAACCATCTTCGATAGAGATGATTGGGAAGTCTTTGCAAAGCTCTTCGTAGAAATCAACCATTTCTGCAGAAGTTAAGCCAGTACGGCCTTCGCCTGCAAGGTCATATTTACCAGTTTCTTTGTTGTAGAACTCAGAAGAAGCAACGTCCATTCCTAAGAATACGTTCTCGCCAGCTTTGTAACCAGCTTTTTCGATAGCTTCGATGATTACTTCTAATGCTTCACGGTTAGAACCAAGGTTTGGAGCGAATCCACCTTCGTCACCTACTGCAGTGTTAAGACCTTTGTCATGTAATACAGCTTTAAGTGCATGGAATACTTCAGCACCCATACGGATTGATTCTTTGAATGTTGGAGCACCAACTGGTAAGATCATGAACTCTTGGAAGTCTACGTTGTTATCAGCGTGAGAACCACCGTTGATGATGTTCATCATTGGAGTTGGTAATTGTTTTGCATTGAATCCACCAAGGTAACGGTATAATGGAAGACCTACGAAGTCAGCTGCTGCGTGAGCTACTGCCATAGATACACCAAGGATAGCGTTAGCGCCTAGTTTACCTTTGTTTGGAGTGCCATCTAATTCGATCATAGCACGGTCGATACCAGCTTGGTCAGTTACGTCGAAACCAACGATTTCTGGAGCGATTGCTTCGTTAACGTTGTTTACTGCATTTAGAACACCTTTACCAAGGTAACGAGATTTGTCACCGTCACGTAATTCTACTGCTTCGTGCTCACCAGTAGATGCACCACTTGGTACGATAGCGCGTCCGAAAGCGCCGCTTTCTGTGTAAACTTCTACTTCTACAGTTGGGTTACCACGAGAGTCAAGGACTTCGCGAGCATAAACATCAATAATTGTTGACATAATAAATTCTCTCCTTTTTATATAAGCAAATTATTTAATAATTGTTTTACCTGTCATTTCTTTCGGTTGTTCCACATTTAAAAGTGTAAGCATTGTTGGGGCGATATCTCCTAAAATACCACCTTCACGAAGCTCTACGTCATTTTTTGTAACGATGAAAGGAACCGGGTTAGTTGTATGAGCTGTCATTGGTCCACCATCAGCAGTTAACTCCTGATCAGCATTACCATGGTCAGCAGTAATAAGTGCTACACCATCTTTTGCAAGAATCGCTTCTACAACTTTTCCTAAACATTCGTCAGTTGCTTCTACTGCTTTAATTGTTGGTTCCATCATCCCAGAATGGCCAACCATATCACAGTTCGCAAAGTTAAGAATGATAACATCGTGTTTATCATTTTCGATTTCATTTACTAAAGCGTCTGTTACTTCGTAAATGCTCATTTCAGGTTTCAAGTCATACGTTGCAACCTTCGGTGAGTTAATTAAGATACGCTCTTCTCCTGGGAATTCAGCCTCACGACCACCACTAAAGAAGAATGTAACGTGCGGATACTTTTCAGTTTCCGCGATGCGAAGTTGCTTTAATCCCGCTTGCGCAACAACTTCACCTAATGTGTTATCAAGGTTCATTGGCTTGAATGCCACGTAACCATCTACAGTTTCACTGAAATGTGTCATACAAACGAATTCAGGAATGTGAGGTACTTTTTCACCACGATCGAACTCACGGAAGTCTTCGTTTGTAAATACACGAGCAATTTGAATTGCACGGTCTGGACGGAAGTTATAGAAGATAACTGCATCATCATCATTGATTGTTGCAACTGGCGTGTTATCTTCGTTAACAATTACAGACGGCAATACGAATTCATCGTAGATACCATTTGCATAAGAGTCTTCTACACACTCTTCTGCTGATTTATAAGTAGGGCCTTCACCATTCACCATAGCACTGTAACATTTTTCTACGCGATCCCAACGCTTGTCACGGTCCATAGAGTAATAACGACCAGAGATAGTCGCGAATTGTCCTACTCCTGTTTCTTTAATCACTTCATTTGTTGCATCGATATAACCTTTTGCTGTTTGTGGTCCAACATCGCGGCCATCTAAGAATGCATGGATATAAACTTTCTCCACGCCTTCTTTTGCTGCTAAGCGAAGAAGAGCAAACATATGGTTCATGTGACTGTGCACACCACCGTCAGAAAGTAAACCGAATAAATGAAGAGCAGTACCTTTTTCTTTTACGCTTTTAATTGCATTTTGGAACGTTTCGTTCTGATCGAACTCACCTTCACGAATTGCAACGTTTACGCGTGTTAAGCTTTGATATACAATGCGGCCAGCACCGATATTTAAGTGACCAACCTCAGAGTTACCCATTTGACCTTCTGGAAGACCCACTTCCTCACCACAAGCTGTAAGCGTTGTGTGAGGGAATTTGTTCCAGTAACCATCAAAATTAGGTTTCTTAGCTTGTGCTACAGCATTCCCGTGAGTTTCTTCACGTAGTCCGAAACCATCAAGAATGATTAAAGCTGTTGGCTTTCTCATTTTACCGCCCCCAGAAGACCTAAGAACGAAGCAGGCTCTAAGCTAGCACCGCCAACTAAAGCGCCGTCGATGTCAGATTGTGCCATATACTCTTTAATGTTTTCTGGTTTTACGCTACCGCCGTATTGAATACGAACAGCTTCTGCAGCTTCTGGAGAAACAGCTTCTGCAACAACTTTACGGATGTGCGCACATACTTCGTTTGCATCTGCAGAAGAAGAAGATTTACCTGTACCGATAGCCCAGATTGGCTCATAAGCGATAACAGTTGCTTTAACTTGTTCTTCTGTTAAACCTGCAAGTGCTTTTGTCACTTGACCTGCTACTAGATCAAATGTTTTTCCGCTTTCGCGCTCTTCTAAAGTCTCACCACAACATACGATTGGTGTTAAACCATGTTCAAATGCTGCAAGAGTCTTTTTGTTTACTGACTCATCTGTTTCAGCAAACATTTCACGACGCTCAGAGTGGCCAAGTACTACGTAGCCTACTTTTAAGTCGCTAAGTGCTACTGGGCTAATTTCGCCAGTGAATGCACCATTTTTTTCGAAGTGCATGTTTTGTGCACCTACTTGTAAGTCAGTTCCTTCAGTCGCTACTACAAGACGCTCTAAGAATAGAGCTGGAGAGCAAACTACTGCATCAACAGCTGTAGCTGCTGGGATTTGACCTTTAACTTCCTCTACGAAGCTAACTGCTTCAGATAGAGTTTTATTCATTTTCCAGTTACCTGCGATAATTGGTTTACGCATGCTTTGCACCGTCCTTTTTCTTTGGCTGCTACTTATTTGTCGTTAAGACAAACTACACCTGGAAGCTCTTTACCTTCCATGAATTCTAATGACGCACCGCCGCCAGTAGAAATGTGGCTCATTTTATCAGCCATACCGAATTTTTCAACAGCTGCTGCAGAGTCACCACCGCCGATAACAGAGTATGTATCTTCTGCATCTGCTAATGCTTGTCCTACTGCTTTTGTACCTTCTGCGAATGGAGTCATTTCGAATACACCCATTGGTCCATTCCATACAACAAGCTTAGAGTTTTTAATTACATCTGCATAAATTTCACGTGTTTTAGGACCGATGTCCACGCCTTCCCAGTTAGAAGGGATAGAGTCGATACCAACGATTTGAGTTGTTGCAGTTTCAGAGAATTCCTCTGTGATTACAACATCAACTGGCATGTAGAAGTTTACGCCTTTTTCTTTTGCAAGTTGCATAAATTCTTTAGCTAGTTCGATCTTGTCGTCTTCACATAGAGATAGACCAATTTCATGACCTAAAGCTTTAACGAATGTGTAAGCAAGTCCGCCACCGATGATTAAGTTATCTACTTTGTCTAATAGATGACGAATTACACCGATTTTATCTTTTACTTTCGCACCACCGATGATAGCTGTGAATGGACGTTCTGGGTTAGAAAGTGCTTTACCTAATACATCTAACTCTTTTTCCATTAATAGACCAGATACTGCTGGTAGGTAGTCTGCGATTCCTGCTGTAGAAGCGTGAGCACGGTGAGCTGCACCGAATGCATCGTTTACGAAGATGTCAGCAAGTGCTGCAAATTCTTTCGCAAGTTCTGCATCGTTCTTTTCTTCGCCCGCATAGAAACGTACGTTTTCAAGAACTAATACGTCGCCTTCGTTCATTGCTGCAACCATTTCTTGTGCAACTGGTCCGAATGCTTCGTCTGCTTTTTTAACATCTTTACCAAGAAGCTCGCCTAAACGTGCTGCTACTGGAGTAAGACGTAATTCTTCTACTGCTTGACCTTTTGGACGGCCTAAGTGACTTGCTAAAATAACTTTCGCACCTTGCTCTACTAAATATTGAATTGTAGGAAGAGCTGCACGGATACGAGTTTCATCTGTAATTTTGCCTTCTTTCATAGGTACGTTGAAATCAACGCGGCAAAATACACGCTTACCTTTTAAATCTACGTCACGAATTGATTTTTTGTTCATTGGATTTCCCTCCGACTACTAGTTAGGATTGACAAAACCCACTCAAAAGCTTAACACATTTGCTTTTAAAACGAAAGAAGAGAGAGAGGGAACAAACCCTCTCCCTCGTTTTGTCATTGATTACTTATATAATTAAGAATTAAAGACCTTTAGAAGTCATGTATGCTGCTAGGTCTACTACACGGTTAGAGTAACCAGTTTCGTTATCGTACCAAGAAAGTACTTTAACCATGTTACCTTCCATTACCATTGTAGATAATGCATCGATTGTAGAAGAAGCAGTACATCCGTTATAGTCGATAGATACTAATGGCTCTTCGCTGTATCCAAGGATACCTTTTAATTCGCCTTCAGCTGCTGCTTTGAATGCTGCGTTTACATCTTCAACTGTTACTTCTTTGTCAAGTTCAACAACTAAGTCAACAAGAGAAACGTTAGCAGTTGGAACACGTACAGCGCCACCGTTTAATTTACCTTTAAGTTCTGGTAATACTAATGCTACAGCTTTAGCTGCACCAGTAGATGTTGGGATCATGTTTTCAGCTGCTGCACGAGCACGACGTAAATCTTTGTGTGGTAAGTCTAAGATTTGTTGGTCGTTAGTGTAAGAGTGAATTGTTGTCATCATTCCGCGTTTTACGCCGAATTTTTCGTTTAATACTTTAGCGAATGGAGCTAGACAGTTTGTAGTACAAGAAGCGTTAGATACTACGTTGTGGTTAGCTGCATCGTATTGTTCGTGGTTAACACCCATAACTACAGTGATATCTTCGTCAGAAGCTGGAGCTGAGATGATAACTTTCTTAACTGATCCACCTAAGTGTTTTTCAGCGTCTGATTTTTTAGTGAAACGGCCAGTAGATTCTACTACTACTTCTACTCCGTAGTCGCTCCATGGTAATTGAGCTGGGTCACGCTCAGCGATAACTTTAATTTCTTTACCGTTAACAACGATGCTGTTTTCGTTAGCAGATACTTCTGCATTTAAAGTTCCGTGAACTGTGTCATATTTTAAAAGGTGAGCTAATGTTTTAGCATCTGTTAAGTCGTTGATTGCTACTACTTCTACCTCAGAGTTGTTAAGAGCTGCGCGGAATACGTTACGTCCGATACGTCCAAATCCATTAATACCAATTTTAGTCATTTGAATTTCCTCCTTGGGGGATTATATTAAAGGGTAATACCCTTTGTTAACTGTTTTGCTGCACCTTCATCTGTAATTAGAATTGAAGTGTGCCCTTGTTTAATTACAGCTTGTATTGCCTTTGCCTTTGAAGAACCTCCAGCGACTGCAACAACGTGAGATACATGTTGTAAATCCTCAAGTTGCATACCAACTGTTCTTACTTTATGAACAACATTTCCTTGTTCATTAAAGTAGTAACCGAAAGCTTCGCCAACTGCTTCGCTTGCTTGAATCTTTAACCAATCTGCTTCTGAAGTATTTCTGCGACGTGCCATTGTTAACGCATCACCTATTCCATGAATGACGATATTGGAAGATCGAATCAACTCAAGAACTTCTTTCACGGAAGGCTCTGTCACAATAGACGCATATGCTTCGCTACTAACATGGTCTGGAACATACAATAAGCGATAATTACTCATCGTATTTTGCGCCATTTTGGCACAAATGGTGTTGGCTTCTAATTCGACGCCTTCTCCAATTCCACCACGTGCTGGGACAAATAGCATATGTAAATCTTTGCAATCAAGCTGCATCATGTCCGCAGCAGCAGCTAGCGTAGTTCCTCCAGCCACAGCAACGATATTATTCGCTGTCAGACGGTCTTTTATACAAGTCACACAAGCACGGCCCATCTCCAGTTTGACCCAAGGCGATTCATCACTATCACCAGGGACAACGAAAACTTCATCCAAGTCTAATGTTTCCTTAAGTTGCTTTTCTAAAACCTTTAACCCGGAAATTTCTTTCATAAAGTCTTCCAAAGCAAGAACTAAAGCTGTTCCTTCTTCTGTCAAAGTCATTCCAGAAGAAGCGACGTGAACTAAGTTTTGTTCTTTCAAAACTTGAACTTCACTTCGCAATACTCGTTCTGTCATACCGAGACTTGCTGACAAATTTCTTCTTCCAATCGGCTGCATGAGCCTAATGTATTGAAGAATTTGCATTCTCGTTTGCATAACAGGTAGCAGATCAGGTAATAATTTTTTTGTGTTCTGAATCCATGAGCGCATATCTTTTCTCCTCACTACATTGGTTCATTTTTCCTCGTGGTCACTTTACGTCCCGTAGTGACATTTTGTGTCCCACATAGATTAAAAAAATAATCCCTGCTACGTGTATTATTGTAACAGGAGATAGAAACTTATTCAACTCTTAACTGCATTCTTTATATAGTTTATTATGACACCTTTGTGAATGTTACCATATTCCACCTGTTTCCCGCCTATTTCTACAACCGGAATCATTAGGTGATATTTTTCTAAAAGGTCATTATCTTCATATATATCTATTTCCTCAATTTGAAAAGAATATTCACATTGTACTTCCTGTAAAACTTGTTTCGCCTGCACGCACAGGCCACAATCTTTTTTTGTATACAGTACAACTTCCATCTTCTTCACCTATCCAATCGTTTTTCGTAATGACGACGCTGGAATGTGCATTTGTTCTCTATACTTTGCCACTGTTCTTCGAGAAATAACGATTTCATGCTCTTCTTCTAATAATTTTGAAATCTTTTGATCTGAAAGTGGCTTTTTCTTATTTTCCGCTTCAACAAGCGTTTGAATAAACTGTTTCACACGCTTTGTAGAAACTGCTTCATCTTCAGTAGTAGAAACAGCATTACTAAAGAACGATTTCATCTCAAATAAACCGTGTGGTGTTTGCACATATTTATTTCGCGTTGCACGACTAATTGTAGACTCATGCACACTTAACTCTTCCGCTACCTCTTTTAAAGCAAGTGGCTTTAAATGTTCTGGACCTTCCCAGAAGAAATCATGTTGTTTTTCCATAATAATGGTCATCACTTGCAGAAGCGTTTGTTTTCTCTGTTTTAAACTGCGCATAATCCACTGCACATGCTGATACTTTTCTGATACGTAAGATGCTACTTCACTTTCACTATCATTCAGAAGTGCACTATACTCAGAATGAATTTCAATTCTCGGCATATTTCTCTCATTCATTTGTAAAACGAGACGATCACCATCTTTTTTCACCGCCATATCAGGCACAATGTAAAGTGGTTTATCAGAAGAAAACGCAAGACCTGGTTTCGGCTGCAGGGACGTAATACAGTTCACCGCCGATTGCAATTCTTCATTACTACACTTCAACACTTGAACAAGCTTTCGCCAATCCTTCTTCACGAAATAAGCGAAGTGATCCTCTATAACCTCTTCCGCTAATCCATTCCGCCTTTGTAAGCGCTTCAATTGTAAAGTTAGACATTCCTGAATATTACGCGCCCCTACCCCTGCTGGCTCGAGCGATTGGACAAGCTCTACAGAGCGGTCGACTACATGAATTGGTGCGGAAAGGAGATCCGCTAACTCTTCGTTCGTTTCTTGTAAATACCCATTTCCATCCATGTTCATAATAATGAAAGAAGCTACTTTTCGCTCTTCTTCATCTATTTTATAATACTGTATTTGATTTAATAAATGTTGCTGAATCGTTGTAGAATCCACACTGTAGATTTCCATCTGATTCTCGACTTGTTTGCTGGTACTTTTACTGTTGTTAGAGCTCTTTTTCTTCTCCCTCTCAAAACCACCTAACTCAATAAGGGGATTCTCTAACGATTGCTCATACAAAAACTCCGATAATTCTTGTACATTATACTGGAGCATTGTAATCGCTTGCCTTAACTCTTGTGTCATTGCCAAACGTAAGCTTTGTTCTTGTAAAAGACTTGCCTTCAAACTAATCTCCCCCTTGTTTCTATTGTACAATAAGTTTGGTAAAAGGAGAATCCTCACGCAGACACCCATTCCAAAATATTATTAATTTATATGTATTAATGAGATTTACAACTTACAACCAAAATTTGAATAATATTGAAAGAAAATAATAGCGAGATAAAATTATTACCACATACTAATAGTAAATCTTATCACTAGATATAACAAGTAGTAATAAAAAAAGGTCTGAACTTACAAATGTAAGTTCAGACCTTTTTTTACAATAGAGAGTACATATCGAATACATGTACTTTTTACTTAACTGCAATAAATACCTAACGATGCCGTTATCTTATAAACTTCATTGAAATTTTCATCTTCCATAAATAGATCCATAATTTCCGGTATCCCTTTTGCATACGCAACTAACATCTCGAATGCATCATCTTTCGTTATTCTATGACGAGTCACACTACTGTTGTGATGTGTCATCATTACATAATAGACTTTTTCTCCGCACTCCTCTTCTTCCATACATGTAAGAAACGGTTTTATCTCAAATAGCTTACGAGGATCTTTTTTCATTTTTCTTCTCCTTCATAACAGTCAAGAAAGTCCCATAGTGCCAACGAAAAATGTTCACTTTTATTAAACTTCATCTTCCTGGCAAATGCGTCGATTCTATCCCTATCACTTTGTGAATCACTACTATCTTACTTGCCCTAACTTCGTTTCAGCAACTTAATAATACGCTTGTGCAACATATCTCGTTCAATTTTTAGTATCAAAAAATATTCTAAATTAAATTGCATTTCACACTTTCATTCTTTTCATAACGAAACAACCCCCTGTACACGATTATTTCTAATCATACACAAGGGATTGTTTTAGATTTACTATTCATTTTCAACACGTAACATCAACAATACATAACGCGCCCAGAGGGATTCGAACCCCCGGCAGACGTGGTACCGGAAACCACCGCTCTATCCGACTGAGCTATGGGCGCATGATCTAATTTTATAAACCGTTTATTATCAAGGTTTTAAGCCTTCTTCTATTCCGCTTTTCCACATTTAATTTCTTGCGAAAAACCTCTAATAGAAGTGAAATATAACAAGTAAATACCTGCTTATTTTCTCTCCATATAATAGCAATAAAACCCAGCCAAATCAATAAAAATATCTGATAACACATTATATAGAAGAAACTGCTCTCCCAACAAAATCATTCTAACATTAGCATGTATTAATTTTCATTAGATTTAAAATATAACATCTTTTGAACGACCTCTCTCAAACCTGTATTATGTATATATGTAATATTTTAACTCATAAGAAAGGAGTTCCCAAATGCTTATACAAAAATATAAAGGGTTAATGCTTGCAATCGCCGGTTGCATTATCGGTGTTTTCTCTGTTTTTTATCTCCAAGACCTCGCATATCCATATAAACTGAGTATCAAAATATTTGCAGCACTATTAGTAATGATTGGATGGACTATCACCAGCGAGTCCGACCATTTTTATAAAAAAAAGAGGGATAATGACGTATAAAGCGTTGTTATCCCTTTACTGTCACTCCCTTGCATTTCAATATACAGACATACGAACACAGTGTAAACCTGCTACAATTTGCACCTATACCATATATACTTGCTTTGTAACACTTTCAAACTATAAACCATCTCCGCTAGTTACAACTGAGTAGACATGGTTTTAATATTTGCTTTTCTAATCATTCCGCTACCTCTTTAGGAGCTACGTTTACAATGCCGTCCTGCTTCATAGCGTTTAATACTTTGCTAATGTTTTCGCCATTCATTTCATACTTTCCTAAATTCGCTACGTAGTCTATGTTTTCTATGCGTTGATCATCTAGTACACGTTTAAGTATTTATTTGTAGGAAATAATACCTAATTTCAATAAATTCAACCATGAAAAAAGGAGCGAATCCGTTCCTTTTTTAACTACTTAATTAGCTTTCCCTTATACATTTTCCAATAAGAGTACAACTCTTTCTCTGGCATATATGCTCCTCTGCTCTCTACCGAACCAGACACCGTAATCTTATCTCCTGGCTTAACATTCGCTAGTTCTTTCTTATTATCAAAACTCGCAATAAACGTATGTGCTTGTTCCTCACCAGTAAATTCGTTCCACGGTTTAGTAATTTGCTTCGTATTCACTACAACTTTAGAGCCCATCACATCCGCTACATAACCGCTCCATGTAAACACTTTTTTATGAATATTTTCATCATAAACCTTACCATTCTCATCTACACTTAAAGCATAATATTTATTTAAAAACTCTTCAAAAGGCAACGTTGTTAACTCAGCTTCTGCTTTCTTCTTTTCAGCTTCTTCTGCCTTTTTCTTTTCAACCTCTTCTACTTTGCGCTGCTCTTCTTCTGCCTTTTTCTTCTCAGCTTCTTCCACTTTTAAGCGTTCAGCTTCCTCTTGATCCTTTTTCTTCTTCGCTTCTTCCGCTTCTTTCTGTTCCTTCTCTTCGGCTTGTTTTTCTTTTTCAGCTTGTTGTTCTGCCTTTTTCTTCTCTTCTTTTGCAGCCTTTTCTTTTGCTTTTTCTTCCTTCTCTTTCTTCGCTTCCTCAGCTTGCTTCGCGGCTTGAGCCTTTTCTTCCGGGCTAGGTTCGTAAGTAACAGATCCTATAATCAACAAAAGAAATCCTATTGTCATAGCAACCAATATTTTTTTCTTATGTGGTTTTAATCGTTTCATAAAAAAAGACAAAATAAAAACAACAGTCAGGATTGGAAAAGTAACAAATCCTACTATCGCCATTAATAAAAATAAAGTATTCATGTACAACCTCCGCATTTAAATTCCATAAGCAACTATTATAAACATTTATATCATAATAAATAAAGGTTTTTATATTAGTATTAATTTCCTCCTATTTTCATATAAGATCTCCTCGCAAGCTTCAAACCTAAATTTTCCAATCATAAATTCACCCCAACTCACAAATTATAACCTTTGAATTGATATTCCAAAGGGGGCTTCATTCAATGACTGTAATTACAAAACTAAAGCAAACTGTTTCTGGATTAAAAAGTGCACAAGCTAGCTTAGAGGGATTCGCTCTTGATACGGATAACCAACAAGCAAAGCAACTTTTCCAAACAGCTGCAGAGCAAACACAAACGATTATCGATTCTTTAAACCCACGCGTTGAAGAAGTCCAACAAGAAGAACCACAATACTCACAGCAATAACGGATTCGTCATGCTGTGAAATAGAAAAAGGATGATATGCAGTCATCCTTTTTCTATCACATTACATATTGCAATAGAAATGGAATGATAATCATGCGAAAACTCGGCCTCATAACCGCATTATTTGCCCTTCTATGTAGCTCTTTTACCGGATGTGATAATAGTCCCTTAGATAAAAAAGTGAAAGAAGAAGCAAAACGAACGGAGAAAGAGAAAGGTCCCAAATTAACAAAGACGAGTACGGAATCATTTAATCAATCTATATCACAAGGAGCCAAGAAAAGAGCTCTCGCTATGGATGAAATTATAAAAAGCACAGCAGTGAATTCAAATTTAGATCTCTACATAGCAGTTACACCGGAGCACCACGAAAGGTTTGGATTAAAACCTTTACGTAAGAAGCTTCAAAAGCAGATAAGTGATGAACATCCTACTTTCGACGTTCGTGTAAGTACAGATAAAAAAATCTTTATGTTACTCGAAAAGCTTGAAAGAAAGATTAAGGAAAAAAAAGTATCTAAAGATGAGATTAATAAGCAATTAAAGCTCATCGGGAAAAAAATGGAGTCTAACACTTAACGCTTTTTAAAAGAAAAGGAAGGATCGCAATGTCTAGTAAAGATAAGAACTTAACCCCTGTACAACAGGAGTATAAAAAATTTGAGCAAGAACGAGAACCGAAGCGCCCTGTCTTGAAAAATTGTATAAAAGCCTTTTTCGTCGGTGGCTTTATTTGTTTCATTGGACAACTCATTTCTACGTTTTATATCACATATTTTGATTTCACTGAGCGTTCCGCAGGAAATCCAACAGTTGCAACTCTTATTTTCATCTCCATGTTGCTAACTGGATTCGGCGTATACGATCGCCTCGGACAATTCGCTGGAGCTGGCACCGCTGTACCTGTTACTGGATTTGGGAATTCCGTAATCGCAGCATGTATTGAACATCGGACTGAAGGATTCGTACTCGGCGTTGGAGGAAATATGTTTAAATTAGCCGGCTCCGTTATTTTATTTGGTGTATTTTCAGCTTTCGTCATCGCACTTATTAAAACGATTCTCGTTCAATGGGGAGGTCTATAAATGTTACAAGGACACCGAACATGGGTATTCGAAAACAAACCAGTTATTATCTCAACCGGGGTAGTTGGTGGACCGTTTGAAGCGAATGGAAATATACCTGAAGACTTCGACACCCTCCATGAAGATTTATGGCTCGGACAAGATTCTTACGAGAAGGCGCATAAAATTTTATTTGAAGAAGCTTGTAGCCGCGCTACTGAAAAAGCCAAGCTTCGTAAAGACGATATTCAATTTGTACTTGCAGGAGATTTAATTAATCAAATCACTCCAACAAGCTTTGCCTGCCGTACACTCGGAACACCATATCTCGGATTATTCGGCGCATGTTCTACTTCAATGGAAGGATTAGCACTCGGGGCAAGCATTGTAAATGCAAAAGGCGCAAAGTATTTATTAACTGGAGCATCCAGCCATAATGCCGCTGTAGAAAAACAATTCCGATATCCAACTGAATATGGCGGTCAAAAACCTCCTACCGCACAATGGACAGTAACTGGAGCTGGCGCAGCTATTTTAAGCGACACTGGACATGGCCCTAGAGTAACATCTGCAACAATCGGACGAGTGATTGATATGGGATTAACAGATCCTTTTAATATGGGTGGTGCGATGGCTCCAGCGGCTGTCGATACGATTGAAGCCCATTTACGCGAACGACAAATTGACGCCTCTTATTACGACTTAATCGTAACAGGTGACCTTGGACATGTCGGTCGTGAAATTGCCTACGACCTCCTACATAAACACGGAACAAAAGTAACGAGCGAACAATTCCAAGATTGCGGAATCATTATTTATAGAGACGGACAACCAGTCATAGCTGGGGCAAGTGGACCAGGATGTTCCGCAACAGTCGTGTACGGTCATTTATTAAACCGAATGAAAAGAGGAGAGTTCAAAAAAATACTTGTCGTTGCGACAGGCGCTTTACTATCTCCACTTACATTCCAACAAGAAGAAACGATTCCGTGTATCGCTCACGCCGTTTCGATTGAATTCGGAGGTGCAACGCAATGATTTTTTTCTGGGCTTTCGTCATTGGTGGACTCATATGTGTAATCGGCCAACTTATGTTTGATGTCGGCAAGCTAACACCCGCTCATACAATGGCAACACTTGTTGTTGTCGGCGCTATACTGGACGGATTTAACCTGTATGAACCATTAATTGATTTCGCTGGAGCAGGGGCGACTGTACCTATTACAAGTTTCGGTAATGCCCTCGTTCACGGCGCAATGGAAGAAGCTGCAAAACATGGCATCGTCGGCGTCATCACCGGTATGTTTAAAGTAACGAGCGCCGGCGTATCTGCAGCTATTATTTTCGGATTCATTGGAGCATTGCTATTCAAACCGAAAGGATAAGGTGTTCGTATGACTGTTATCGCTAGCGTTAAAACCTGCCTCGCTAGTGTAAGGGGCGCTCAAGCAAGCTTAAGTTCTCTTTCACTAAATTCACAGGACGCGGAATCAAAACGTGTATTTCATGAATGTATGTTAGAAATGGACAGCATCATCGCTGATTTACAGAATAGAGTTTCAGTATTAGAACGTGAAGAACCTCAATATAAAGGGTTTTAAGTAGACTGGAGGAAATGACTATGTCTCACCTACCGGAATGGACACTTGTCATTCTTCGCTCTGTATTCATATTAATTATTTTATTCGCTATTACGAAATGGTTAGGGAAAAGACAAATCTCTCAGCTCTC
>NZ_VLTE01000440.1:0-200 GCF_007558965.1 Bacillus sp. HY001
GTCATCGTTTTTTATTAAAACTGGATCTGGGACATTTTTAACCTGCATATCTCTTACCCCTTGGTACGTCACTGCTTTCATTTCTTTACCTCCTAGTCGGTTTTGCTCAGAAATTTCATTATAGTATCGTCCAGTAAATTTAAGTATATACATTTGTATTGATTCAATTTAATTTTTTTCAGCGTACTGCAATGAGATTT
>NZ_VLTE01000058.1:0-74781 GCF_007558965.1 Bacillus sp. HY001
TTTAGGTTGTAGTTTTTTTATCAATTCTTTCTCGTTTTCGCCCTCAATCAAACGATTAAAACTATATCGTTTTGCACTTTCGAACGTACGGATCAAAGCAATTAAAGCTTCCGTTTGTTCTTTTGTAATAGAATTGATTTTACAAGTACGTGTTGTTTTCATCCTTTTCCCCCTTTTCATCACCTGAAAATATTATAGGTTGAATTCTGTAAAATATAAAACCTGTAATTGTAAATTTTTATAGTTTTTTATAGATTCTTATTTACTGTTATTACCTCCTATTTTAGAAAATTCTGTATTTTAATAGTATAATAAGAGGAAGAAATAGACAATAAATAAATGCTTTTGAATGGGGGGCATTATGAAGAGAGTGTTATTCTTTTTCATCAGTATTTTCTTTTTAGGAAGCTGTTCGCTTTCGTATGTTACTTTTTCTAGCGAGAGCAAAAGTTGGACGGGGCAATATAAAGGGTATATTAAGGATGACAGTGAAGATGGAATGTTTACGTTTCAATATAAGGGCGGAGATGGAAATACAGAATTTAAAAATTTAGAGATTGCTATTACTGAAACCTTTAGTACAATGACACAAACTTCAGAAGTTCATAAAGGAGCAAGAATTGAAATGAAGTCTTCTTGCGTAAGTTGTGCACCTCTTTCTAAAGATGAACCGATAGAGGTTGTGATTAAATGGGATGATAAGTATGAAGAGAAGATGGTGTTAAATTTGAAATAGCCTAGAATAAGGAGTTGAAAATGAATAGGCATATGAAAAAATTAATGTTTTTAAGTGTATTTCTAATCATATTATCAGCGTGCACTACAAAACAAGTAGAGGTAAAAAAAGTACCTGAAGAAGGGTATGTCATAGTAAGAAATGACACGGTATTTTTCGTCAATGATAAAACGTATGAAACAAAAATAGAGTTACAAAATTATATAGAACAACAAATGAATAAAGAGTATCCATCACATATAGTTTTGAGCTTTAAAGATAAAGGTGCATATAAACAGTTAAAAACAGGGGATAAAATAAAATTATGGACTTCTCAAACGCTTGAAAGCTATCCAGCAAAAATGATTGTAGAGAAGTTTGAAATATTAGAGAAACAGAAAAAGGCAGCAATCACGCTGCCTTTTTTCTTATTTCACAAATTGTAATTCTTTCGGGAATTTCGTTAAAATTTCTGATCCGTCTTTTGTGATGTAAATATCATCTTCAATACGAACGCCACCTACGTTTGGTACGTAAATACCTGGCTCGATTGTGAAGACCATACCTTCTTTTAATGGAGACTCGTTACCAGCTTTCACATCTGGATATTCGTGTACGCTAATTCCAAGTCCGTGACCAAGGCGGTGCGGGAAGAAGTCGCCGTAACCTGCATCTGCGATCACAGAGCGAGCAGCGTTGTCGATTGCGCCAAGTGTAACACCTGGTTTACATGCTTCAACTGCTTGTAGTTGTCCAGCAAGTACAGTGTTATAAATGCGAGTTTGTTCTTCAGAAATATCACCGAATGCTACGGTACGTGTAATGTCAGAGCAATAACCTTCAATGATTACACCTAAATCAAATAGTACGAAATCGCCGCGTTTCATTTTGTTTGCACCTGGAATACCGTGTGGAAGAGCAGAGTTTGCACCTGCTAATACCATCGTATCAAATGACATTTTATGTATGCCTTTTGTTTTTAATTCGTGTTCAATAATTGCTAGTACTTCTAGCTCGCTACGATCTTCTTTAATTGCATTTACACCAACTTCAACAGCGTAGTCCGCCATTTTAGCTGCTTCGCGCAAAATAGAAAGTTCTTTTTCATCTTTAATTAAACGAAGTTCGCGAACTTTTTCTTCAGCTGATTTGAAAGCTGCATTTGGGAATAGTTTTGTTAATTCTTCGTAACGTTCTACGTTTAAATGTTCTTTTTCAATTGCAACTGCGTTTGCATTGATGCCGCGGTCTTTAATTGCTTTTGCAATCATATCCCATGGTCTGTCAGTATCAGTAAATCCAATAATTTCATGTGCCCAGCCAGCGTTACGCGCCTGACCTTCTTCCATTTTAGGGCAAATTAAAATAGGCTCTTTTTCTTGGAATACAAACATACCAAGCAGTCTTTCGTGTGGCTCACAGTGGAAGTTTGTCATGTAGAAAACGTTTGGTGTAGAAGTTAAGAACGCAGCTTCTACGTTTTTTTCTTTTAGCCATTGCATTAAATTTTCTAATCTAGCATTCATCGATTGGCACCCCCGAGATATTTAATTACAAATATAACTTTACATCGGAGGAAAGCGTTATGACAAGTAAATAGATGTTAGAAAAGACAGGGAATTGAAAAATCATGTAGAATAAAAAGTGAGAATGTGAATAGGGGAGGAATGTAGTAATGAAAGTATCTTATCATGGGCATTCAGTTGTAAAGATTGAAACGAATGGAAAAGTGATTTTAATTGACCCATTTTTAACTGGAAATCCTACAACAGATTTAAAGGCTGAAGATGTCAAAGTAGATGCGATTCTTTTATCGCATGGACATGGTGATCATGTTGGAGATACAGTAGAGCTTGCGAAGAAAAATAATGCAGTTGTTGTGGCACCATTTGAACTAGCGACCTTTTTAAGTTGGCAAGGTGTGAATACACATCCGATGCATATTGGTGGTTCGCATGAATTTGACTTCGGAAAAGTGAAGTTTACACAAGCATTCCACGGTTCTAGTTATATTGATGAAGAAAATAAGACGATTACATATACAGGTATGCCAGCAGGAATTTTATTTACAGCAGAAGAGAAAACTGTGTACCATGCAGGAGATACCGCTCTATTCTCTGATATGAAATTAATTGGGGAACTGAACAACGTTGATATAGCATTTTTACCAATTGGTGATAATTTCACAATGGGACCAGAAGATGCTGTTTTAGCAGCGAAATGGGTTCAAGCGAAAACTGTTGTACCGATGCATTACAATACGTTCCCAGTAATTGAACAAGACCCATATCAATTTGTAGAAAAGCTACAAAATTGTACAGGGAAAGTATTAGAAGCTGGAGAAAGTATTACACTATAGAAAAGAAACCCTTCATTTGAAAAGACAAGTGAAGGGTTTTTTACGTGTGTAGGACAGCTTTTAAAGTTTGTACTTGTTTTGGTGATTCTTTTCTTTTTGGAAGTGGCTGTTCAGGTGTTTCATTCAATTCCATTGCAACTTTTTTCCCGTCTACGAAAGCTAAAAATACAGCACCTACAACTTCTAATAATTTTTTCATCATGTATTCGCTCCTTTGTTTCATTTCTTGTCTTCATTGTATATTGAAGCAGCTGGACAAACTATCGAACGAGATGACAATACCATTACATTGTTGTAATAGAAGAAGTAGTATAATGTAAGGCGTATTTTGTTATAAAAAAAATAGTACAGACATACAAAGAGAGAGTGTAACAGTTTTGAAAATATAGTATACTGAAAATACAACACATGAAGAATTTAGGGAAAAGAAAGTATGGTGAAACCATTTGGCTACCAAGCATAACCAAATTTTAGAACATATTAATAGCCTGCCAGTAGGGCATAAAATTTCTGTAAGGCAAATTGCGAAAGATTTGAGTGTAAGTGAAGGGACAGCTTACCGTGCAATTAAAGATGCAGAAAATAAAGGATATGTTAGTACGATTGAACGTGTCGGAACAATTCGAATTGAACAAAAGAAGAAAGAGAATATTGAAAAGCTGACATATGCAGAAGTCGTTAACATTGTCGATGGTCAAGTACTTGGGGGCAGAGAAGGACTACATAAGACATTAAATAAATTCGTAATTGGGGCAATGAAATTAGAAGCGATGATGCGCTATACAGAAGCTGGGAACTTACTTATTATCGGTAACCGTACGAACGCACATCAATTAGCGTTAGAAGCCGGAGCTGCGGTATTGATTACGGGTGGATTTGATACGGAAGATCATGTGAAGAAATTAGCAGATGAATTAAAGCTGCCGATTATTTCAAGTAGTTACGATACATTTACAGTTGCGACGTTAATTAACCGTGCAATTTACGATCAGCTTATTAAGAAAGAAATAGTACTCGTTGAAGATATTTTAACACCAATTGAAGAGACACTATATTTAAAACCAGGTGATACAGTACAGCAATGGCATGCGTATAACGAAGAGACGATGCACGGAAGATATCCAATTGTTGATGAAAATAAAAAGGTATTAGGTATTGTAACTTCAAAAGATATGATCGGTGTAGCGAAAGAAACACCAATTGATAAAGTGATGACAAAACATCCAATTACGGTAAATGGAAAAATGTCTGTCGCGGCTGCGGCACGTATGATGGTGTGGGAAGGTATTGAGTTACTGCCTGTTGTTGATGAAGGAAATAAACTGCAAGGTATTATTAGCCGTCAAGATGTACTTCAGGCGTTGCAAATGATTCAGCGTCAACCACAAGTCGGGGAAACAATTGATGATATTGTAACGAATCAATTCATGACACCGAAAGAAGCAAAAAATGAACATCTATATCAATTTTCAGTGACGCCGCAAATGACTAATTCAATCGGAACGTTATCTTACGGTGTATTCACAACGATTGTGACGGAAGCAACGAACCGTGTTATTCGTGCGCAAAAGAAAAGTGATTTAATTGTTGAGAACTTAACAATTTATTTCGTAAAACCAGTTCAAATTGACAATGTTGTATCGGTTCATCCGAAAGTATTAGAAATTGGACGTAAATTTGGTAAGGTGGATGTAGAAGTACATCATGAAGGTAATGTTGTCGGGAAAGCATTACTTATGGTGCAGTTGATCGATAAATAAAAAGATGGAGCAAGCCGCTTTGGTTTGTTCCATTTTTTTATTTAAAAGGATAGAAACAAAAATAAATAGCGTATCATTTCATATTTATAATAAAAGACTAAAAAATTTGAAGATGTGGAAATGGAATAGCGATAAGGAGGAAGCGAATGGACGGAATCATTTTCTTTTTAGTGGTCGTATGTTTCATCATTATGCATGTGTTAACGCATAGAAGAATGAATGCTATTAAAAAGAGGCTGTATTTTGTAAGTTTAACTCTTGCTAGTGTGGGCGCCTTTATTCCTATATCAGGAGAAAATGAGCCGGACTTTCTTTACTTTGGTATACCAGCTGAAACGTTTGTTTATTATGGTGGATGGGAAATTTCGTTTAATCCATTAGGCTTTTTCTTTAACTTTATTTTGTTTTATTGGGTTTTGAAGTTAATGCTTAAGCTATGTAAGAGTTCGGATAGAGAAGTGAAAAAATAGAAGGATATGTATCAATGTGGATAGAAAATTGGTTGTTAGTCGATTACGCTACTAATCGTTAAAAGATAACAATCGTGGAGTTGGATAGGGAAATGATTCTTCACTATATGAACTAGGGGGAAAAGAATGGATTTTCAGACTAAAGAGCAGTTATGTAAGCAATATAATTTAAATAGTCTTACGGAAGTTTCATTGTTGCATGGGGGAGAAAATCAAACATATATATTCGAATCGGGCAAAAATAAATTTGTAGTTAGGCAGTATAGAGAAGGACGTTATATAGCAGAGCAAATAGAGGCTGAAATACATTGGTTATTAGCGATGCAAAAACAAATGCTAGTACCAGAAGTAGTTGCAAATAAAAATGGTGATTGGATCACATCTGTTATGAAAGATGAGGGAAGTATTCGGTATTTTGTTGTCTTTAGGTTTATAAACGGAAGTGAAATTTTAGAACCAAGGGATAAGGACTATGAAAAACTGGGGTCACTAATGCGAATGTTTCATGAAAAAACAAATGAAGTGCTCAAAAGAGTGCCGCAAACTTGGAGAGGTTACGAAAGGCCAATATATAGTGAGCAAAAGCTAATTCACGAGCCTTTACAGCGATTACTAAATGTTTCATTTCTATCGCATGCTGATAAGCATAAATGCATGAAAATTGCAGAAAGAATACAAGAGCTCACAAATTCAACTCAACTAGGAGAAAAACAATTTGTTCATGGTGATATGCATTTTGGTAATGTTCTTGTAGACAAAGAGGATTGGTATTTACTTGATTTTGATGAATGTGGATTTGGGTATAAAGAGTTTGATATTGGTGTTCCGAGATTACATTTAATTGCTTCGGGACAGTTAGAAGACGTATGGGGGAATTTCATGATGGGATATGGGGAAAATATTTCGGAAGCAGCCATTCGACTTGGGACTGCCTCAAGAATTTTTTATATGGCGGGAAAGATTCCGTTAAGGCTTGATATCGAGCCTATTAGAAAAGACCCCGGTGCTTTTATCCGACGATATGTTCAGTATGCTGAAAAAGAGTTATGTGGAGAGACGGTTATATAAAGAAGACAGAATAGTGATTTAATTAGGCTATATATTATGTTATAATTGTATTGTAAGAAAATGGATTCCGGGAAGGTGGTATGCAATATGTCATCAGAAGTGCTCTTTTTTGGTGGAATCGCACTATTTTACTTTCTTGTGATGATCCCGTTTCAATATTTATACTTACAAGGATTGCATGAAAAGAAGAAACGAACGGGATTATCTCAGCGAGAACTGTATGAAAAAATGTCTTTTGAGGAAGAACAATTACATTTTCACGTACAAGGAAATCCCTTTAATATACCATCTGCGTTTGTCGCATATATGATTTTAAAAGTTAGGGGACGTAAAAAAGCATCACAATATTGATGCTTTTTTTACGTTGCTTCAGACAGATTCAGCTTCTTCAACGGCTAATGGTAAGAAATGTTTGTATTGGCGAAATCCATTAAATACACTTGCACTACCAAATAGAACAAATAAAACACCAACGATAATACGAGCGGTTGAAAGTTCTAAAAAGAATTGGTTTATCCCGAAGAATAAGACGAATGAACCGAGTGCCATTGCGGATTTTCCTGAGAGCCAACCTTTCTCCATTGGGCGGTTTGTACGAAAGTATTTTGTTTTGTAGAAGAGGTACAACATAAATGAGACGATAATACAGAAGACTAATACTGGCATAATGCACACTCCCATCGCTTTGTAAAAATAATAGTGGCGAAAAAAGAAATATCTAAACTTTCTAACTTTTATTATAAAGCAATTGTTCGCATGTATGAAATACTTTCCGTTATAATGGAAGATAAAGTGAAGAAGTTGAGTAAAAAGGAGATTATACATATGCATGAGCAAATTTTAGGAGCAATTAAAGAGTTTGATACAATTATTATTCATCGCCATGTGCGTCCAGATCCAGATGCGTTAGGTTCACAGGGCGGTCTTGGTACCATTCTACAAGAATCGTTTCCAGAGAAAAATATTTATACGGTTGGGTACAATGAACCGTCACTAGCATATTTACGAGTAATGGATGATATTAAAGATAGTGTATATGAAAATGCACTTGTTATCGTATGTGATACAGCGAACCAAGAACGTGTTGATGATCAACGCTATGCAAAAGGGAAGATGTTAATTAAAATTGACCATCATCCGAATGAAGATCCGTACGGAGATATTACGTGGGTAGATACGACAGCAAGTTCTACAAGTGAAATGATTTATGAGTTTTACAGTTATGGAAAAGATAAAGGATTACAGATAACAAAAGAAGCAGCTCGTCTTATTTTAGCAGGTATTGTTGGGGATACAGGTCGTTTCTTATTCCCGAATACAACAGCAAAAACACTTCGTTACGTGAGTGAGCTTGTTGATATGGATGTGAAATTCACAGATTTATACAATGAAATGTATAAAACGAAAGAAAAGATTGCTCGTTTAAACGGCTATATTTTACAAAACTTTACGATGGTAGAAGAAGGAGCAGCGTACATTAAATTAACGAAAGAAGTATTAGAAAAGTTTGATGTACTTCCTTCTGAGGCGTCTGGCGTTGTTGGAGCACTTGGTAATATTGATGGATTAAAGGCGTGGGTTCTATTTTTAGAGGAAGGTGACGTGATTCGTGTTCGTCTTCGCTCAAAAGGACCAGTGATAAATAAATTAGCAATGCAATATAATGGCGGAGGGCATCCGATGGCTTCTGGTGCAAAAGCATCTTCTTGGGAAGAAGCGGATCGTCTTTTTGCTGATTTACGTGAGCTGTGTAGATAAGAGATTATATATGAAAACGAAAAGAAGGAGCGGCGCTAAAGCCCTCCTTCTTTATTTTTCTTTCTCTATCGTAATGCTAATTTCAAGCACTGTATCAAAAGATATCGTATCGACTTTGAAACGGTATAGCCGATCGTAATGTTTGTACGTTTTGTTTTCGATTACCTTTTTGAGCAGGTCTTTATTTTTTGCGATACTTTGTATGTTTTTCGTTAAAAGATGCTGGAGGTCATTATGGATAGATGTGGTCATATTTTCGAGTGTAAGGTTGTCTAAATCATATTTTTCTCGATTTATAAGTTTTATTTTAATCTCTTGAATAGTTAAGAGCCGTTTATTTTCTGTATTCAACTTTTCTTGATCTTCGAGAAGGACGTGGAGCTTTGCTTCTTGTTTTTCTATAATTTCTCGTTGTTCTGCTATTTTACTAGCTTGTTCTTCTTGAAAAACACCGTATATGTACAAAAAAATAAACCAGCTCAACACGCCTCCAACAGCAGCGCCAGCTAAAACTAAATACCATTTTTTTGCTGTATTGGCACTTGGTACTCTCATACATGTTCCTGCGTTAGCCATTTAATAATAGTAAGACCTGTTTGCATACCACCCGTTGCGAAAAAAATAAGGAGAATTTGTTTTACGATATCTTTCATATCTCCGCCAAAGAAACTTCTTTCAAAGCTGTAAAAAGTATCAAATGTTCCGCCAATTGCTGCAACGAGTGCCCAAATCCTCAAATTTTGGGCGAATTGATTAATGTAGGTTAGAGTTGGTTTTCCGATAAGAAATGCACCAAAGCCGCCAATTAATGAACCACCGAGTATAACTCCAAAGGCAATAAAATAACTAATAATAAGCAGAGAGAAAAAAGTGTGTTCTCTTACATCCATCGTCATTCCCCTTTCTTCTTCATATATATGGACAAAGTATAAGAAGTATGTTTTGATTTCCGCTTTCCTCATCACCTATAATAAAAGTAGTCAAATTGGTAAAGAGAGGGTACAACAGTGAAGTTTGTGCATTTACAATGTCAAACCGTTTTTAGTTTATTAAAAAGTGCTTGTAAAATTGATGAGCTAGTAGTCAGGGCGAAAGAACTTGGTTTTTCATCACTGGCTATTACGGATGAAAATGTTATGTATGGCGTTATTCCGTTTTATAAAGCATGTAAGAAACATGGTATACAGCCTATTATCGGCTTAACAGCTTCTATTTTTAGTGAAGAAGATGAAAAATCTTATCCGCTTGTTTTACTTGCTGAAAATGAAATAGGCTATCAAAATTTATTAAAGATTTCTAGTAGCATTATGACGAAGTCAAAAGAAGGTATTCCGAAAAAGTGGCTTGCCCATTATGCGAAAGGATTAATTGCTATTTCTCCAGGTAAAGATGGAGAAATTGAACAATTATTATTAGAAGACAAAGAGAGTGAAGCTGAAGAAGTAGCTCGCATGTACCAAAGTATGTTCGGTAATTTTTATATGAGTTTGCAGCATCATGCGATTCAAGATGAACTGCTTCTGCAAGAGAAATTACCTGCATTTATGAGTAGGATAAATGTTCCAGTTGTTGCAACAAACGATGTACGCTACATCAATCAAAGTGACGCACTTGTTCATGAGTGCTTATTATCTGTTGAAAGTGGATCGAAAATGACGGATCCAGATAGACCGAGGCTGAAAACAGATCAATATTATTTAAAATCATCAGATGAAATGGAAGCACTATTTTCTCACGTAGAAGAGGCGATTTACAATACAGTAGAAATTGCAGAACGTTGCAGAGTAGAAATACCGTTTCATGTAAATCAATTACCGAAATTTCCTGTTCCAGCTAACGAGACGAATGATATGTATTTACGCCGTGTTTGTGAAGAAGGGTTGCAGAAACGTTATGGTACGCCGAAGGAAGTACATATCCAGCGTTTAAATCATGAATTAAACGTTATTTCTAGTATGGGGTTTAGTGATTATTTCCTCATCGTATGGGATTTTATGAAGTATGCGCATGAAAATCATATTTTAACAGGACCAGGACGTGGATCGGCAGCTGGCTCACTTGTTTCTTACGTATTAGAAATTACAGATATCGATCCAATTGAATATGATCTATTATTTGAAAGGTTTTTAAACCCCGAACGTGTGACACTTCCAGATATTGATATCGATTTTCCAGATATAAGACGTGATGAGATGATTCGATATGTGAAAGATAAATATGGTCAGCTTCGTGTTGCACAAATCGTAACGTTTGGGACGCTTGCAGCAAAAGCAGCAATTAGAGATATTGCGCGTGTAATGGGGCTTCCGCCGCGAGATATTGACATATTCTCAAAGCTTATCCCATCAAAGCTTGGTATAACGTTAAAAGATGCATATGAGGAATCGCAATCACTCCGTGAGTTCATACAAGGGAATCTTCTTCATGAGCGTGTGTTTGAAATTGCAAAACGTGTAGAAGGCTTACCACGTCATACGTCTATTCATGCAGCTGGCGTTATTATGAGCCAAGAGCCGTTAACAGGAAGTGTTGCAATTCAAGAAGGGCATAACGATGTGTATGTGACGCAATATCCAGCTGATGCATTAGAAGAACTTGGTTTGTTAAAGATGGACTTTTTAGGATTACGTAATTTAACGTTACTTGAAAATATTATAAAGTTTATCGTGAAAAAAACGGGGACACAAATTGATATAAGAAATTTACCACTTCAAGATGAAAAAACGTTCCAATTGTTAGGTAGAGGGGATACAACAGGTGTATTCCAGCTTGAATCAGGTGGTATGCGAAATGTACTTCGTGGGTTAAAACCGAATGAATTTGAAGATATTGTCGCTGTTAACTCGTTATATAGACCAGGCCCAATGGAACAAATTCCGACCTTTATTGAATCAAAGCATGGAAAAAGAAAAATTGAATATTTACATCCGGACTTAAAGCCAATTTTAGAAAGAACGTACGGTGTAATTGTATATCAAGAACAAATTATGCAAATTGCGTCGAAATTAGCAGGATTCTCGCTCGGAGAAGCAGATTTATTACGCCGTGCAGTGAGTAAAAAAAATCGTGATATTTTAGATCAGGAACGTAAGCATTTTGTGCAAGGTTGTTTACAAAATGGTTATGACGAGACATCTGCAGAGAAAATTTACGATTTAATTGTAAGATTTGCGAATTACGGTTTTAACAGAAGTCACGCAGTTGCCTACAGTATGATTGGATATCAGCTTGCCTACTTAAAAGCGAATTATACGCTGGAATTTATGACAGCACTATTATCAAGTGCAATTGGAAATGAAGATAAGATTGTGCAGTATATACGAGAAACGAAGCGGAAAGGTTTTCACGTTTTGCCGCCGTCTCTTCAGAGGAGTGGTTATAATTTCCAAATAGAAGGCAATGCGATACGTTACAGCTTACTTTCCATTCGAAACATCGGAATGGCTACAGTGACAGCATTACTCGAGGAACGAGAGAAAAAAATGTTTGAAGATTTATTTGAATTTTGTCTTCGCATGCCATCAAAGTTTGTAACAGAGCGAAATTTAGAGGCGTTTGTCTGGTCTGGATGTTTTGATGATTTTGGTGTTTCGAGAACGAATTTATCGAAAAGTCTTAAAGGAGCGTTAGAGTATGCAAATCTTGCACGTGATCTAGGAGATGCTGTTCCGAAATCGAAATACGTACAAGGAGAAGAGCTCTCTTTTATTGAACAGTTAAATAAAGAAAAGGAAGCATTAGGTTTTTATTTATCAAGCTATCCGACAGCGCAGTATGTAAAGTTAGCGAAAGAATTAGAAATTCCATCTCTCGCTCAAGCGATGCGGCATAAGAAAAAAGTACAAAGAGCGATCGTGTATATAACAAGCGTGAGAGTAATTCGTACGAAAAAGTTGCAAAAGATGGCGTTTATTACATTTTGTGATCAAAATGATGAAATGGAAGCAGTTCTTTTCCCCGAAACGTATATACATTTCTCAGATAAGTTACAAGAAGGCGCAATTGTATTAGTTGACGGCATGATTGAGCTTAGAAATCATAAGTTGCAATGGATTGTAAATGGGCTATATCCGTTAGAAGAAATGGATGTGTATGAAGAAAAGAAAGACGCATCTGTTTACGTGAAATTGCCGTCTCAGTATGAGAAAAAGTTGTTAAATCAGGTTACTAAAATATTGTTTGACTATTCGGGTTTTGCGAAAGTACTAATTTATTATGAAAAGGAACATAAAATGGTACAATTATCACGAAGTTTATCGATTCATCCAAGTGAAGAATGTTTAGGAGCACTTCGTGAAATTGTCGGGGAAGAAAATGTGGTTGTGAAAATATAATGGACAATTTCCCTACACTTCGATTATTATAGTAGTAGTGTTCGTGGTCAGACCACTTGGAGAAATTGATATCAGCTAGAATAATTTGAGGAGAGTGGATAGTTTGTCAACACTTCGTGAAGAAGCACTTCACATGCATAAAGTGCATCAAGGAAAATTAGAAACTGTATCAAAAGTAAAAGTAGAAAATGCAAAAGATTTAAGTCTTGCATATTCTCCAGGGGTTGCAGAGCCTTGTAAAGAAATTTATGACGATAAAAGTAAGGTATATGAATATACGATGAAGGGAAATATGGTAGCAGTTGTGACTGATGGAACGGCTGTACTTGGTCTTGGTAACATTGGACCTGAAGCATCTCTTCCAGTAATGGAAGGTAAAGCTGTATTATTCAAGAGCTTTGCTGGTGTAGATGCATTCCCGATTGCCTTAAATACAAACGATGTAGATAAAATTGTTGAAACTGTAAAATTAATGGAGCCAACTTTTGGCGGCGTTAACTTAGAGGATATCGCAGCACCAAACTGCTTCATTATTGAAGAACGTTTGAAAAAAGAAACAAATATTCCTATCTTCCATGATGATCAACACGGAACAGCTATCGTAACAGTAGCAGGTCTTGTGAACGCGCTAAAATTAGTTGGAAAGAAAATGTCTGACATTAAAGTTGTCGCAAATGGCGCAGGTGCAGCAGGTATTGCAATTATTAAACTTTTATATCGCTATGGTGTACGCGACATTATTATGTGTGACCGTAAAGGTGCGATCTATGAGGGTCGTCCTACAGGTATGAATCCTGTGAAGGATGAAGTTGCAAAATATACAAATAAGAATCGTATCGAAGGTTCTTTAGCTGATGTTGTACAAGATGCGGACGTATTCATTGGTGTATCTGCAGAAGGTGCATTAACAGAAGAGATGGTTCGTACAATGAATGACGATGCAATTATTTTTGCAATGGCGAATCCAGTTCCAGAAATTATGCCAGAATTGGCAAAAGCAGCGGGCGCAGCTGTTGTTGGAACGGGTCGTTCTGACTTCGCAAACCAAGTAAATAATGTACTAGCGTTCCCTGGTATTTTCCGTGGTGCACTTGACGTACATGCGACACAAATTAACGAAGAAATGAAGATGGCAGCTGTACAGGCTATTGCTGAGCTTGTAGCAGAAGATGAGTTGAATGCAGACTATATCATTCCTGCACCGTTTGACGCGCGTGTAGCGCCTCAAGTGGCAGCTTACGTTGCGAAAGCTGCAATGGAGACAGGAGTAGCTCGCCGTCAAGTAGATCCAAATGAGATTGCTGAGAAAACAAAACAATTAGCGCTGATTGGTAAAGAATAAGCGAGGAATTTCCATTGACATCATCAAATACAAAAGTATATCTCGAAATTGTAAAAAAAATCCGTTCCATTATGGAAGAAGATGGATTGGTGGCGGGGGATCGTTTGCCGTCTGAACGTGAGTTAAGTTCACGTTTAAACGTAGGGCGTTCCTCTGTAAGAGAAGCATTGCGTGCTTTAGAACTGGTAGGATTGATTGAAACGAGACGTGGTGAAGGGACGTTTATTCGAAACTTTTACGATAACGGTCTTGTACAATTGATTGCGCCGTTCTTACTGCAAGATGAGAAAACAATTCGTGATTTATTACAAACAAAACGATTGCTTGAGAAAGATATGATTCGAATTGTATGTAATTTACCGAAAGAAACGTTTTCTAAAGTGCTAAGTAAATTACACAAAGTACTTGAAGAAAATGAAAACTCAATTCCAATGCTTCATCAAACGTTCTTTAAAACACTTATTGAACAAGTCGATAATTATTTACTTTATCGCATTTGGATGATCGTAAATGATTACGTATCAACTCTTTCTTGTAAAGTTTCAGGAGATACTATCGATATGTATAGAAAGCTTTATGCTACTTTGGAAGAAAAACAAGAAAATGATGCACTAAAAATTTACGATGAATTAGTAGAGAATATACAGTTTCACTCGTAATGTATAAAATTTGTCGAAATGACCATGACACGTTATGACAAACATTCTATCGCGTAGCGGTTAAAGTTAAACGTAAAGAGTGAGGTTATTAGACAGATTGAGAAGATAAGGCTAACATCAAACTTTGGTGTTAGCCCAATTTTCTTCTTACGCTAACCTTAGCTCTCAACGAAGGGGGTCAAATTGTGCTAAGAGATTTATTCGTGAAAAAGAAAAAGTACGCTGCAATACCTTCAGAACAAGTACGAAAAGATGTACCGGATGGCGTTATGACAAAATGTCCGAAATGTAAAAAAATCATGTATACGAAAGAGGTTCTAAAAAATTTAAAAGTATGTGTGAATTGTGGATATCATCATCCTATGAATGCATGGGAACGTCTTGATAGTATATTGGATGAAGGGTCATTCCGTGAGTATGACAAAGAAATGGTTTCATTAAATCCACTCGAGTTTCCAGGATACGAAGAGAAACTAGAGAGCGATCGTAAGAAGACTGAATTGAACGAAGCGGTTGTAACTGGTGAAGGAACAATTGATGACATGCTTGTTGTTGTTGCAGTAATGGATTCTCGTTTTCGAATGGGCAGCATGGGCTCTGTTGTAGGAGAGAAAATTGCCCGTGCAGTTGAAAAAGCATACGACTTACAAGTTCCATTTATTATCTTTACTGCGTCGGGTGGTGCCCGTATGCAAGAAGGGATATTAAGTTTAATGCAAATGGCAAAAACAAGCGTAGCTTTGAAAAAGCATAGTAATGCAGGAGGGTTATTTATTTCTGTTATGACTCACCCAACGACGGGCGGGGTTTCAGCGAGTTTCGCTTCACTTGGTGATTACAATCTTGCAGAGCCAGGTGCACTTATCGGATTTGCTGGTAGACGTGTAATTGAACAAACAGTGCGTGAGAAACTACCGGAAGATTTCCAAACGGCAGAATTTTTATTAGAGCACGGTCAATTAGATGCGGTGGTGCATCGTGATGATATGAGAGAATCGCTCCGTAAGATTTTAGAAGTTCATCAAGGAGGGGAAATGGCTGTATGGCAGAGCTAGAATTTGAGAAACCAGTTGTTGAGCTAAGAAATAAGATTCGTGAACTGAAAGACTATACGAAAAACAGCCAGATGGACTTCAGTGAGGAGATTCGTATTTTGGAAGACAAGTTAGAAAAATTAGAGGAAGATATATACGGCAATATGAAAGTATGGGACCGTGTTCAAATTGCTCGTCATGCAGAACGACCGACAACGCTCGATTATATTGAGCACTTATTTACTAATTTTTTTGAATGTCATGGAGATCGCCTATTTGGCGACGATGCAGCGATTGTCGGCGGCATTGCGAAATATAAGGGGATGCCAGTAACTGTAATTGGGCATCAACGCGGAAAAGATACGAAAGAAAATATTCGTCGTAATTTTGGGATGCCTCATCCAGAAGGATATCGAAAAGCACTGCGTCTAATGAAACAAGCGGAAAAGTTTAATCGTCCTATTATTTGTTTCATTGATACGAAGGGAGCTTATCCTGGTAAAGCAGCTGAAGAACGTGGACAAAGTGAAGCGATCGCCCGTAATTTATTTGAAATGGCGGGTTTAACTGTACCTGTTATTTGTATTGTTATCGGTGAAGGTGGTAGTGGTGGTGCGTTAGGTCTTGGAGTAGGAGATTACATTCATATGCTGGAAAATTCCACGTATTCTGTTATTACACCAGAGGGTGCGGCGGCAATTCTTTGGAAAGATGCTGGTAAAGCAAAAGAAGCTGCAGAAGCGATGAAAATTACAGCATTAGATTTGAAAGAATTAGGTGTAATTGACGAAATTATTCCAGAGGCAAAAGGCGGAGCACATCGTAATATTTTAAAACAATCAGAAAATATAGATTTAATGCTTAAGAAAACTTTTGAACAATTAAGCGGAATTTCGAAAGATGAATTAATCGAAAAACGTTATGAAAAATATATGAAAATTGGGCAAGTTTCGTTTTCAAACGCTTCCATTGGGATAAAATAATAAAAGCGTGCGTTCCTCTTCGCGAATGCACGTTTTTATTATGAAAAGACACATCTTCTCCATTGTGTTTTTATATTTTTTCGTGTTATTTTATTATAAGGCAAATAATCTTTATGAGGTGAGTACAAATGAAACGTATTGGTGTATTAACAAGTGGTGGAGATTCACCTGGTATGAATGCTGCCATTCGTGCAGTTGTTCGTAAAGCGATTTTCCATGATATTGAAGTATATGGTATTTACCATGGATACGCTGGTTTAATTTCTGGTCATATTGAAAAATTAGAACTTGGTTCTGTTGGCGATATTATCCACCGTGGTGGTACAAAATTATATACAGCAAGATGTCCTGAGTTTAAAGATCCAGAAGTACGACTAAAAGGTATCGAGCAATTAAAGAAACACGGTATCGAAGGACTTGTTGTTATTGGTGGAGATGGTTCTTACCAAGGTGCTAAAAAATTAACTGAACAAGGATTCCCATGTGTTGGTGTACCAGGTACAATCGACAATGATATTCCTGGAACAGACTTCACAATTGGTTTCGATACAGCTTTAAATACTGTTATTGATGCAATTGATAAAATTCGTGACACAGCTACATCTCATGAACGTACATATGTTATCGAAGTAATGGGACGTCATGCTGGAGATATCGCATTATGGGCTGGTTTAGCTGATGGTGCTGAAACAATTTTAATTCCAGAAGAAGAGTATGACATGGAAGATGTTATTGCTCGTCTGAAGCGTGGTAGTGAACGTGGTAAAAAACACAGTATTATCATTGTGGCTGAAGGTGTTGGAAGTGCAATTGACATCGGTAAGCATATTGAAGAAGCAACAAACTTTGATACTCGTGTAACTGTGTTAGGTCACGTACAACGTGGTGGATCACCAAGTGCACAAGACCGTGTATTAGCAAGTCGTCTTGGCGCAAGAGCAGTTGAATTATTGATTGCTGGTAAAGGTGGACGTTGTGTAGGTATTCAAGATAATAAACTTGTTGATCATGACATTATCGAAGCGTTAGCTCAAAAGCATACAATCGATAAAGATATGTATCAATTATCTAAAGAATTATCCATCTAATCGGCTTAATGTCGGATATTTGGGAACGGTTTCATAATTTTCGGAGGTGCAATATGCGTAAAACTAAAATTGTATGTACTATAGGTCCTGCTAGTGAAAGTATTGAGAAATTAGAACAATTAATCGAAGCGGGTATGAACGTTGCTCGTTTAAACTTCTCTCATGGTAGCCATGAAGAGCACGGCGCTCGTATTAAAAACATTCGTGAAGCTTCAAAGAAAACTGGTAAAACAGTTGGTATCTTACTTGATACAAAAGGTCCAGAAATCCGTACTCACGACTTCGTAGACGGACAAGCTGAGCTTGTAACAGGTGCAGAAGTAGTTCTTTCTACTGAGCAAGTATTAGGTACTGCAGAGAAGTTCTCTGTATCTTATGCTGGTCTTTATGACGATGTAGACCCAGGTTCTCGTATTCTAATCGATGACGGTCTTATCGAACTAGAAGTAATCGAAAAAGCTGACGGAAACATCCGTACAAAAGTTCTTAACAGCGGAACTGTAAAAAATAAAAAAGGTGTTAACGTACCAAACGTAAGCATTAAGCTTCCTGGTATCACTGAAAAAGACGTAAAAGATATCATTTTCGGTATCGAGCAAAAAGTTGATTTCATCGCAGCTTCATTCGTACGTAAAGCATCTGACGTATTAGAAATCCGTGAATTATTAGAAGAGCATAAAGCTCAATATATCCAAATCGTACCAAAAATCGAAAACCAAGAGGGTATCGATAACATCGATTCAATCTTAGAAGTTTCTGATGGTTTAATGGTAGCTCGTGGTGATATGGGTGTAGAAATTCCACCAGAAGAAGTACCATTAGTACAAAAACGTCTAATCAAAAAATGTAACGTGTTAGGTAAACCAGTTATTACTGCGACACAAATGTTAGATTCTATGCAACGTAACCCACGTCCAACTCGTGCGGAAGCAAGTGACGTAGCTAACGCAATCTTCGATGGTACAGATGCAATCATGCTTTCAGGTGAAACAGCTGCTGGTCAATACCCAGTAGAAGCAGTAACAATGATGGCTAACATTGCGGTACGTGTTGAAAAGTCATTACAGTATGAAGATATGTTCAAAAAACGTATTAAAGAGTTCACTCCAACAATTACAGATGCAATTAGCCAATCTGTTGCGCATACAGCACTTGCTCTTGATGTAGCTGCAATCGTAGCTCCAACAGAAAGTGGATATACTGCGAAAATGATCTCTAAATACCGTCCAAAATCTCCAATCGTAGCTGTAACATCTGACGAGCAAGTAGGACGTCGTCTTGCACTTGTTTGGGGTGTACAAGCATTTATGGCTGGAAAACGTGCAGCGTCTACTGACGAAATGTTAGATACTGCAATTCAAACAGGTATGGATGCAGGTCTAATTGGACTTGGAGACACTGTAGTAATCACTGCTGGTGTACCAGTTGCTGAAACAGGTACAACAAACTTAATGAAAATCCACGTTGTTGGTGAAGAAGTTGCAAAAGGACAAGGAATCGGTCGTAAAGCTGCAAAAGGTAAAGTAGTTGTAGCGAAAACAGCTGCTGAAGCTGTAGCGAACGTAAACAAAGGTGATATCCTTGTTACAACAAGCACTGATAAAGATATGATTCCTGCAATTGAAAAAGCTGCTGCTCTAGTTGTAGAAGAAGGCGGCCTAACAAGCCACGCGGCTGTTGTAGGTGTATCAATCGGTATTCCTGTTATCGTTGGTGTAAACGGCGTAACAGCAACTTTAAAAAATGGCCAAGAAGTAACAGTTGATGCGGCACGCGGAATTGTTTATAATGGACATGCGGAAGTGCTATAAGTAATACGGAGAGAAGGATCGGAGTCCTTCTCTTTTTTTTACACAAAAATGAGTTGTAACTAGCTTGAGACGTCTGAAATTGCTTTTAAAAGCTATTTATTATGAGGTTTGATAAGAAATGTATTCGGCTTTTATATGGTGTATATGAGCGTTGTGAGGGTGTTTAAAGCGATGGTATATGAGAGGGGTGTAGAACTATGAAGTGGTTACTATTCTTGTTTATTTTAATACCGGCGATTGAGATTACAGTCTTAATTGGATCGAGTCATGTAATAGGTTTATGGTCTACGTTCGCTATGATTGTATTTACGGGTGTTGTAGGTGTCTATTTGGCGAAAAGGCAAGGATTTAAAGTACTTGGAGAGATTCAATCTAAGTTGAATAGAGGAGAAATGCCAGGAGCGGCAGTACTCGATGGTATTTTTATCTTTGTAGGAGGTATTCTTTTGGTACTTCCTGGATATGTAACGGATATAATAGGCTTTATCTTTGTTCTTCCTGTGACGAGGGCTTTATTGAAGCCGTTTGTTATGAAATGGATGGAATGGAAGTTTAGAAAGAACTCTACTATTATCGTTCAGAAATAGTGCTTAGATTATAGCGATCTAAGCACTATTTTTTTTGCTCGCAAAAGGATGGGGGTGGATGAAGCTCTGTTAATTAAAGTTTTGTTATATCATGCTTTAAAATTTGGTGAGTGCGAAGGAGTTAAGTAGAAGTCGGATTGCCCATGAAAGTTAATAATCGGTGGTGGAAAAAATCCGTATTAATCGTTATCTTACTTTAGTATATTTGCTGTGTGTTTTGTGATTGGATATGTGATTTGGGGAGTTGGTAGCTCTTAATGAGTGTGCTGCAAGAAAAAAATGTGAACTCAAACTTGTTTTTGTATATAAAAAGAATCAATTGTCATCGAAAAAGTTAGATACGAGCAGGAAAGTTATTAGTTTAAGTCTCATTCTAAGTTGTTTTGTATATTTATTCATTTACATAAAAAGTAATAAATGTAAGTAATAATTATGAAAATGATAGAATAAATATGTAAAAAGGCATCAAAATATGCGTTTTTTATACAAAAAAACAAGAGAATGATCCTTTTTGGGTGCAATTCTCTTGTTGGATGTAATGAGTATGAAAAATAAGTACAAGGAATAATCAGTGGGATTTTCCCACTGATTATATGTAAGTTTTTGTTGTATATGAATTAGAAACTATTATTTTGAAGGTGAGCCTTTAATATATTTCCACAAATCATGGAATACACGAGCTTTGTGCAATGTATTAAGTAGTACTAAGGTGACTGGACCGATGATTAATCCTAAAAAGCCAAAGAGTTTAAAGCCGACAAATAGAGCAATCAGTGTTGCTAATGGATCGAGGCCGATATTAGAAGAAAGTACTTTAGGCTCCATAATTTGTCTTTGGACAATCACGACGATGTATAAGATGAGAAGACCGATGGCGAAAGCAGTGTCGCCAGTGAAAAATACGTATATAACCCAAGGAACGAAGACGGCGCCTGTTCCTAGATACGGGAGTAAATCTACAACCCCTGTAATAATCGCGATAGTAATGGCGTATGGTACGCGTAATATTAACAGTCCGATTAGTACAATAACAGTTGTCATAGATACGAGTGTAAGTTGAGCTTTAACAAAACCAAATAAAGCTTTTCTTAAATCAACAAAAATAGTTTTTCCATAGCCATGAACACGATTTGGCAAAAATTTCCTTACTTTCTGAGCAAGACGGTGCCAATCGTAACTAATGAAGAAAGTGGCTAATAAAACGAATACAAGAACAGTTAAAGTTGTTGGTAATGCACTAATGAAATTTGTTAACCCGCTGATAATAGCAGTTAAAAGTTCTTTCATTTGCGTCGTTGCTTCGGTTCCTAAGTTTTGAATGTTTTGTGTAATCGTATAGCGCTGTGGTTCCCCAAGATGATTAAATTTAGAAATTAAATCATCATAGAGAGGCATAATATGATTAAGTGCAAATTGTTGCGCGAATGCAACGATATCTGGAAACTTTACTGTAACAAGTTGTAGTAAGTATGTTGTGGCAGATATTGCTTCTGTTACAAGATATGTAACGAGTCCGACGATAGCTCCGAATACGAGAATTAAGCTAACGAGTACTGCTAGTGCGCGAGGAAATTGTAGTTTTTGATTAAGGAAATTGACGACAGGATTAATCAAATAAGCAAATGCGAAAGCGATAATAAAAGGGTAGATAAGTCCTGACATATATAGTAATGCATAGAACCCGGCTACCGTTGCTACAATGACAAATATGAGTCGCAATATCATATATAGTAAGTTTCGGTTCAAAGATGTATACCTCCCATTCCAATTTGGATTATCCTAATTCGTTCAACTTATAACGAGTGTGCTCCACTGATTAAAGTTTCACTTTATGTTATAGTGGAATGATGGATTTTCCCTGCTTTTTCAGTATATGAGTGACCGGAAAAGCTTGGTGTTGATGCTTCTACTATATGGTAAAAACTTCATTTTCTCTTCTTTTTATTTTACCTGTTTCTTATTAGAAAAGAAAGGAGAGACGACCGTTTTTAAAAATGTATATATGCTTAAATTTATGATGGTTAGCGTTTCGATTTGTCATTTTAAAATATGTAAAAAATGAAGTGGTTATTGTTGCATATACATCGATATAGCATGTATAACGATAGGTTTAAAGGTATTTTTGTTTGGAAATGAGTTCATTATTTTCAGAAAGGAAGTGCAAACATGATTAGTCAGTCAACGTTATTTTTATTCATACTACTTATTATAGGACTTATTGCGAAAAACCAATCGCTTACTGTAGCCATTGGTGTGTTATTTTTATTGAAATTTACGTTTTTAGGAGATAAAGTCTTTCCTTATCTACAAACGAAAGGGATTAACCTCGGTGTTACGGTTATTACAATAGCAGTACTCGTACCGATTGCGACAGGGGAAATAGGTTTTAAACAACTTGGAGAAGCGGCGAAATCGTATTATGCATGGATTGCTTTAGCTTCAGGGGTAGCGGTGGCTTTGTTAGCGAAAGGCGGCGTACAATTATTGACGACGGATCCTCATATTACAACTGCGCTCGTTTTCGGTACAATTATAGCGGTTGCTTTATTTAATGGGGTTGCTGTAGGTCCATTAATTGGGGCTGGAATTGCCTATGCAGTTATGAGTATTATACAGATGTTTAAATAAGGAATTTTATAGTAATATAAAATTTTTGAATTCTTTCTGTTCACAAAAGTCAGATAATTGTTTATAATAGGATTAGAAACTTTGAAAAGTTACATAACAGCAGAGACTTTACACCAGATAAAATAAAAACAACATAAAACAATTTTATAATGATATTGTTTTATGTTGTTTTTATCATAAAACTCTTCGGAATTAATTTTCCTCACTAACTTGTTGTTTTGAGCGTGAGGATTCGGGGAGACATTCACGCTCATGCTTTCCATGTAAACAATGGACATAAGAGGGGAACATCGCAACAAATTTGCATGATCGTGCATTTTGCTTGCCTAAAGAGTGAACGGGCGTTCATAATTCAAAAGGGGAGCAAATAGATATAAGGAGCAAGGTTGGGAGAATTTTCAGGAAAAGGAGAGAATGTCATGACTGTTATTCGAGGTTTAGAAGGGGTAGTAGCAACAACATCATCTGTGAGCTCTATTATTGATGATACATTAACGTATGTTGGGTATAATATTGATGATTTAGCTGAGAATGCTACATTTGAAGAAGTAGTGTACTTATTATGGCATCGCAAGCTTCCTAATGAACAAGAACTAGCGAAATTTAAAGAAACTGTATCAGAATACTATAAAGTTCCAGGTGAGATTTTAACATATTTAAAACAAGTAGATTTAAAAATCGCACATCCGATGTCTGTTTTACGAACTGCAATTTCCATGCTATCATTATACGATGAGAGCGCTGAAATTATGGATGAAAACTCCAATTATTTGAAAGCGGTTAAATTGCAGGCTCAAGTGGGAACTTTAGTTGCTGCTTATGCAAGAATTCGTAAAGGTTTAGATATTGTTGAGCCTAGAAACGATTTATCATTAGCTGCAAACTTCTTGTATATGTTAAATGATCGCGAGCCAAATGAAGTTGAAATTGAAGCTTTTGATAAGGCGCTTGTACTTCATGCAGATCATGAGTTAAACGCTTCTACATTTACTGCACGTGTTTGTGTAGCTACACTTTCAGATGTATATTCTGGTATTACGGCAGCAATCGGTGCGTTAAAAGGTCCTCTTCACGGCGGGGCAAATGAAAATGTAATGAAGATGTTAACTGAAATTGGCGAAGAAGAAAATGTAGAATCATATATTCATAATGCTCTTCAAAATAAAGTGAAAATCATGGGCTTTGGCCACCGTGTATATGAGCAGGGTGATCCGCGTGCGAAACATTTACGCGAAATGTCCAAGAGATTATGCGTGCTTTTAGGAGAAGACAAATGGTATAATATGTCTATCAAAATTGAAGACATTGTAACAAAAGAAAAAGGTCTTCCACCAAATGTTGATTTCTATTCAGCTTCTGTATACCATTGTTTAGGAATTGACCATGACTTATTTACACCTATTTTTGCAATTAGCCGTATGTCAGGCTGGTTAGCTCATATTCTAGAACAATATGAAAACAACCGTTTAATCCGTCCACGTGCTGATTATAATGGACCAACACATCAAGTGTATGTTCCAATTGCACAACGATAAGCGAAAAACACTATTTTGATAGTGAAAATACGCTTTCAAAAGTCTGATTTTTTAGGAAAGACGTAATGATTAGAATATTTTAATTTGAATAACGGTTTGAACTGAGGGGTTATTCCCTCAGTTTCATACATATGAAATTTCAAACATGGGGGTTATCACATTGACGACAGGTGAAAAAATTACTGTAACTAACGGTGTTATGAATGTACCAAACAATCCGATTATTCCATTTATCGAAGGAGATGGAATTGGTCCTGATATTTGGGCAGCTGCATCTCGTGTACTAGAAGCAGCAGTTGAAAAAGCTTATGATGGTGAGAAGAAAATTGTTTGGAAAGAAGTGCTTGCAGGGGAAAAAGCATTCAACCAAACAGGCGAGTGGTTACCAGAAGAAACTTTAAATTTAATCCGTGAATATTTAATCGCGATTAAAGGTCCACTTACAACTCCAGTTGGCGGTGGTATTCGTTCTCTAAACGTAGCACTTCGTCAAGAGTTAGATTTATATGTATGTCTACGTCCAGTTCGTTATTTTGAAGGTGTTCCTTCACCTGTAAAACGTCCGGAAGATACTGATATGGTTATTTTCCGTGAAAATACAGAAGACATTTATGCTGGAATTGAATATGCACAAGGATCTCCAGAAGCAGAAAAAGTTCTTGCTTTCTTAAAAGAAGCAATGGGCGTTAATAAAATCCGCTTCCCAGAAACATCTGGTATTGGTATTAAACCAATCTCAGAAGAAGGGACAAAGCGTCTTGTTCGTGCTGCAATTCAATATGCAATTAACGAAAAACGTTCTTCTGTTACATTAGTTCATAAAGGAAACATTATGAAATTTACAGAAGGTGCTTTCAAAAACTGGGGTTACGAAGTAGCGGAACAAGAATTCGGCGATAAAGTATTTACTTGGGCTGAATATGACCGTATCGTAGAGAAAGATGGTAAAGATGCAGCGAATAAAGCGATGGCAGATGCTGAAGTGGCTGGCAAAATCATCGTAAAAGATTCTATTGCAGACATCTTCTTACAACAAATTTTAACTCGTCCACGTGAGTTCGATGTTGTTGCAACAATGAACTTAAACGGAGACTATATCTCTGATGCACTTGCTGCACAAGTAGGTGGAATTGGTATTGCACCTGGTGCAAACATTAACTATGTGACTGGACATGCTATCTTTGAAGCTACACACGGTACAGCTCCAAAATATGCAGGTTTAGACAAAGTAAACCCATCTTCAGTTCTTCTTTCAGGTGTATTATTATTAGAGCACTTAGGATGGAACGAAGCTGCGAAATTAGTAACTGCTTCTGTTGAGAACACAATTGCTTCAAAAGTAGTAACTTATGATTTCGCACGCTTAATGGAAGGTGCAACAGAAGTGAAATGTTCTGAGTTCGCTAATGAACTTATTAAAAACATGGATGTAGCGATAATCAAAAACGCATAATTAAAGCGGGGGGTAAATTATGACAATCAAACGCAAGAAAGTTTCAGTCATCGGTGCAGGATTTACAGGAGCAACAACAGCATTCTTATTAGCACAAAAAGAACTTGCAGATGTTGTATTAGTGGACATTCCACAACTGGAAAATCCAACAAAAGGGAAAGCGTTAGATATGTTAGAAGCGAGCCCAGTACAAGGTTTTGATGCTAACATTATTGGAACATCTGATTACGCAGATACTGCTGATTCTGACGTTATCGTTATTACAGCAGGTATTGCACGTAAGCCTGGTATGAGCCGTGATGACTTAGTAGCAACAAACTCTAAAATTATGAAAAGTATTACGCGCGACATTGCAAAACATTCACCAAATGCGATTATTCTTGTATTAACAAATCCAGTTGATGCAATGACATATTCTGTATTTAAAGAAGCAGGATTCCCGAAAGAGCGTGTTATCGGTCAATCGGGCGTATTAGATACAGCTCGTTTCCGTACATTTATTGCACAAGAATTAAATCTTTCTGTGAAAGACATTACAGGATTTGTTCTTGGTGGCCACGGTGACGATATGGTACCTCTTGTACGTTATTCTTATGCAGGTGGCATTCCGTTAGAAACGTTAATTCCGAAAGAGCGTTTAGAAGCAATCGTAGAACGTACCCGTAAAGGTGGCGGCGAAATTGTAGGCTTATTAGGAAACGGTAGTGCATATTACGCACCAGCTGCTTCTTTAGTTGAAATGACAGAAGCAATCTTAAAAGATCAACGCCGTGTATTACCGGCTATTGCGTACCTTGAAGGTGAATATGGTTATAGCGACCTTTACTTAGGGGTACCAGTAATTCTAGGTGGTAACGGAATTGAAAAAATTATTGAGTTAGAACTTCTTGCAGATGAAAGAGAAGCGCTAGATCGCTCTGTAGAATCTGTACGTAATGTTATGAAGGTTCTTGTTTAATAATTAAATATAAACGGAAAAAGATTCGGGGCCCCGAATCTTTTTCTACTATTTATTCAAATGTTTTTTTGAAATAATATGAAAACGCTATCATTTGGTGTATCCTATAATGAAACTATAGATTTATACTATACATTGCCCTCATCATAGTAAATTTCGGATTAGGTATCGGTTTTAGTAGGATAATAAGGTGGAAAAATCGGAGGGGGTTGTAACATGTTAAAGAAAAAAGTTCAAATTGGTCGTAGAATGGATGAAATTACAGTAGGAGAGAAATTATCTATCACTGAAAAAATTGAGGATAAAGATTTGTTATTGTACTTAGGGTTAACGAATGATGCCAATCCATTATATATTCAGCATGATTACGCATCCCAAACTCCGTATGAAAAGCCGATTGTACCAAGCATTATGCTAACGGGAATGATTACAACGGCAGTTACGAAATATTTACCAGGTCCAGGTAGTCATATTACAAGGAAGGACCTTACGTTCGTGAAGCATGTTCACCATTATGAAACGTTACAAATCCACTTTGAAGTTGTGGCTGTTTCCGAGGAGGAACATACAATTGATATGCTTGTATCTGCCCATGATGAAAAAGGAGAAACGGTTGTAAAGGGCTCTTTAACAGTAACGCCGCCTTTTAAATCAGTTTCTATTATGGAAAAAGCATTAGATAATTTTTAAAACATAAAAATATGAATAGCGCTAGCATACCTTTCTATAAGGGGGCTAGCGCTATTTTAAGTTGAAGAATCCTTCTTTGAACCCTTCAGCAAATTCTGAACAACCTGTTTTAATCGTATCCCAGCTCGGTACGTTAAAGGTAAGGAAACATGTAACTACTAAAGTTAAAATAGGTAGTAATATTCGCATAATAGACCTCTCTGTATATTATTTATTTATATATTTAAATTAATAATATATTTATTGGTAATTGAAGTCAATGAAAGGTGTGATTTTTAAGGTGAAGTGGAAAAAAGAAGACGTTATCTTTGAAACGATGAGAGAAGCTGAAGTGTGGGCAGACGCGGTCGCGAATGAAATGTACGGAAGAGTATTTGATGAATATGAAACGCTAGACTATAAAATAGCGTATGCTCTTGCGTTTTTGTTAGCGAAAAATCGAGAATTTAATATTTATACGGAAGTAGAATGTAATGAAACTATAGAAGTGTATAAAGTATCGATAACAATAAGTTAATGAAGCTGAGTGTAATTGTTTTTAGGAATAATGATAGTACAAATCAGCTCCATGTATAGACAATTATATTGAGAGGGACCTTGTTTTCTAGTATGATGAGAATAACGGGGAAAATACTAGGATGAAGAAGGTTTCAAGTCTATAACTTGGAGGAAAAGAATGAACAATCGTATTTTAGTAGTTGATGATGAGGAGTTTATCTTAACTTTAATTGAATTTAATCTACAACAAGCTGGGTTTGAAGTGATAACAGCGATGGATGGAGAAATGGCGCTTCAAAAAGCGACAACAGAACGCCCAGATTTAATTATATTAGATTTAATGCTTCCAAAAATGGATGGTATGGAAGTGTGTAAAGAATTACGATTGCAGCGCGTTATGACGCCGATTTTAATGTTAACAGCAAAAGATGATGAATTTGATAAGGTGCTAGGTCTTGAACTTGGGGCAGATGATTATATGACGAAGCCGTTTAGCCCGAGGGAAGTTGTTGCGCGTGTGAAGGCAATTTTGCGCCGTACGAAATTGCAACAAGAAGAACAAGTTAAAGAAACATCAGATGAAGAGAGCATTACAATTGCTGAACTTAAAATTTTGCCGGAATTTTATGAGGCTTATTTCCAAGGAAGAAAGCTTGAATTAACACCAAAAGAATTTGAACTACTTGTTTATCTTGCGAAAAATAAAAGTCGCGTGTTGACACGTGATCAATTATTAAGTGCTGTATGGAACTATGATTTTGCTGGTGATACACGAATTGTTGACGTTCATATTAGCCATTTGCGCGATAAAATTGAACAAAATACGAAAAAACCGACGTACATTAAAACGATACGTGGTTTAGGATATAAATTAGAGGAGCCAAAAGGGGATGAATAAATTTCGTTCCAGGCTTCTTTTTACATTTGTTTCTCTTATTGTTTTTATTTTAGTTGGACTAGGTTTATTGCTGGAAACTGTGTTTGAAAACTACTATATAGAACATGCAAAAGAGAGAATGGTAAAAGAGACAGAGTATGTTGCAGTATTAGCAGAAGAACAAGGTTTTGATGATGTCTTAAAAAATCCATATGTATTTGAAAAGTTAGAAGAAAAAATACAGGCTTCTATTGCATTTGTAGATGAAAAAAAGAAAGTGCAATATAGCGGCGGAGAACAGTCTGCGTTTAGCCAAGGGATAATGAAAGAACTTACTTCTGAAACAACGAAACAAAGAAATAAAGTCATTACGAAAGAAACAGATCAGAATAATGAATTTTACCATGCGGTGTTCGTTCAAGATGTGGCAGGGAAACAAGGGTATATTTTGGTAAAAAGTACAATTGAGCCTTTGAAAGCTGTTCATCAAAAAACGTGGGGATTATTAATTATCGGATTTGTTATCGCTTGTCTCGTAGTCGTATTTTTAGGTATGAAAATTACAGGGCAATATATTAGGCCGATTGAATCCGTTACGAAAGTGGCTATTGAATTAGCGAAGGGAAATTATAAAGCACGCGCTTATGAAAGTCATTCAGATGAAACAGGAATGCTGAGTAAAGCGATTAATATTTTAGCCCGTAATTTACAAGAGATGACACTTGAGCAAGAAATGCAACAAGATCGTCTGCATACGTTAATTGAAAATATGGGCAGCGGAATGATTTTAATTGATAGCCGCGGTTATATAAACCTTGTAAACCGTTCGTATAAGGAGACTTTCCACGTAACAGATGAAGAATATTTAGATCGTTTATATTATGAATCGTTTCATCATACAGAAATTATAGAGCTCGTGGAAGAAATCTTTATGACAGAAGTGAAAGTGCGTAAACAAATGTTATTGCCGCTTGGAATTGAGCGAAAGCATTTCGAAGTATATGGAGCACCAATTATTGGGACGAACCATGAATGGAAAGGGATTGTCCTTGTATTCCATGACATTACTGAGCTAAAGAAATTAGAACAAATGAGAAAAGACTTTTTAGCGAATGTTTCTCATGAACTAAAGACACCGATTACTTCTATTAAAGGTTTTTCAGAAACGCTCTTGGACGGTGCGATGGATAATAAAAAATTCTGCGAACATTTCTTGCACATTATTTTAAAAGAAAGTGAACGCATGCAAGGGTTAATTGAAGATTTATTAGATTTATCAAAGATTGAGCAACAAGGATTTAAATTGAGTATGGGGACCGTTGATATGAAGGGACTTCTTGAAGACATTCATATGGTTCTTGATAACAAAGCAGGAGAAAAAGAAATTTCTTTACAAGTAAATGCGCTAAAAGGAGTCTCGGTCATTGGAGATCCGAGTCGTTTGAAGCAAATCTTTATTAATTTAATAAATAACGCAATCGTATACACGCCGGCTGGAGGCGTTGTTTCTGTAGAATTAGCAGAAGATAAATATAATGCTTATATAAAAGTATCGGATACGGGAATTGGTATTAGTAAAGATGAAATTCCGCGTATTTTTGAACGCTTTTACCGAGTGGATAAAGCGAGAAGTAGAAATACTGGTGGTACAGGCCTTGGGTTATCAATTGTAAAGCATTTAGTTGAGGCGCATCACGGTACGATTACAGTGGATAGTGAAGTTGGGGAAGGGACAACATTTACAGTTGTTTTACCAAAATCAGCAACCGAAAAATAGGATGAAGGATGTTTACAATATATTAACAATGGCTTAATTAAATATTAATAAAGCTCTGTTAATATAATACATGAAAACCCCTTCATCCAAGGAGTAATTTTGGACGAGAATAGTTATGCTGTTCTCGTCACTTCCCTTTTATATTAGTAAACGTTTGTATATATAATAGAAAATAGCCGTTATTTTTCTTCTCTCTATTAGTCATGTTAATATAGAGAGAGGAAAGGAACGGTTTTTTTCTGTGAAAAAAATCATTTCAAATTTGTATGGGGAGGTTTCTGTTTTGGAAAAAAAGGTCGTATTAGTAGATGGTAATAATATCGCGTATCGTGCTTTCTTTGCACTACCGCTTTTAAATAACGACAAAGGTATACATACGAACGCAATTTACGGTTTTACAATGATGTTAATGAGAATATTAGAGGAAGAAAAACCGACGCATATGTTAGTAGCGTTTGATGCGGGTAAAACAACGTTCCGTCATAAAACGTATAGTGATTATAAAGGAGGACGTCAAAAGACTCCACCTGAATTGTCAGAGCAATTCCCGTTTATTCGTGAGATGCTGGATGCATTCAACGTACCGCGTTATGAATTAGAAAATTATGAAGCGGATGACATTATGGGAACGCTAGCGAAAGAAGCAAGTGAACAAGGAGCAAATGTAAAAGTTATTTCAGGAGATAAAGATTTACTTCAGCTTGTTTCTGATAACACGCTTGTATGCATTCCTCGAAAAGGGATTACGGAAGTAGATGAATATACGAAAGAAGCTTTATTTGAGAAATACAGCTTATCACCAAAGCAAATTATCGATATGAAAGGTTTAATGGGAGACCAATCAGATAATATTCCAGGGGTACCAGGAGTTGGTGAAAAAACTGCGATTAAATTGTTAACACAGTTTGGAACGGTTGAAGAAGTTTATGAAAATATAGAGCAAGTAAGCGGGAAAAAATTAAAAGAAAAGCTAGAAGCAAATAAAGACCAAGCTCTTATGAGTAAAGATCTTGCAACTATTATTACAGATGCGCCGATTACGGTGCATGTGGATGATATGGAGTATAAAGGATATGAAGCAAGTGATGTCATTCCAATGTTCGAGAATTTAGGATTTACATCTCTTTTAAATAAACTAGGTGTCACGCCAGAAGAAACGGCTCCAGCTGAATTAGATGATATTACATTTGATATTGTGGAAGAAGTTACAGAAGAAATGCTTCAGCAAGATAGTGCGCTTATTGTTGAAGTGCAAGAAGATAACTATCATAAAGCGGACATTCAAGGTTTTGGTATTCAAAATGAAAATGGTTGTTACTTTATTCAGAAGGACATTGCATTTGCATCGGATGCTTTCAAAGCATGGCTTGCAGATGGAGAAATGAGAAAGCACACATTTGATGCAAAACGTGCGATTGTGGCACTTAAATGGAATGATATAGATATGCAAGGGATTGACTTTGATCTATTAATCGCTGCTTATTTACTTGACCCAGCTGATACGGATAAAGATTTCCGTACTGTGGCGAAAATGAAAGAAACGCATGCTGTGAAATCCGATGAAGAAGTTTACGGAAAAGGTGCAAAGCGTGCGGTTCCAGAGCTAGAAGTAGTAGCGGAGCATGTAGCTCGTAAAGTGCACGTATTATATGATGTAAAGCAAACATTCGTAGAAGAGTTACAAAAGAATGAGCAATATGAACTGTTTACAGAGTTAGAATTACCACTTGCGCGTGTATTAGCTGATATGGAAGTAAAGGGTGTAAAAGTTGATACGGAGCGTCTTCGTAATATGGGAGAAGAACTTGCGGGTAGATTAAAGGAAATGGAACAGGAAATTTATAAGCTTGCGGGAACAGAATTTAATATTAATTCACCGAAGCAGCTTGGTGTTATTCTGTTTGAGAACTTAAACTTACCGGTTATTAAAAAGACGAAAACAGGTTATTCTACGTCAGCTGATGTACTAGAAAAGCTTATGGATCGCCATGAAATCATTCCAAACATTTTACATTATCGTCAATTAGGGAAACTAAATTCAACTTATATTGAAGGTTTATTAAAGGTTGTGCATGAAGATTCGTCTAAAATCCATACTCGTTTCAATCAAGTATTAACGCAAACAGGTCGCTTAAGTTCAACGGATCCGAACTTGCAAAATATCCCGATTCGACTAGAAGAAGGAAGAAAGATTCGTCAGGCATTTGTTCCATCAGAAGAAGGATGGATTATGTACGCGGCAGATTATTCGCAAATTGAACTTCGTGTATTAGCTCATATTGCAAATGATAAAGGGCTAGTTGACGCGTTCCAACATGACATGGATATTCATACGAAAACAGCTATGGATGTATTTGGCGTTGAAAAAGATGAAGTAACTTCAAATATGAGACGACAAGCGAAAGCTGTTAACTTCGGAATTGTGTATGGTATTAGTGACTACGGTCTTTCGCAAAACTTAGGAATTACAAGAAAAGCAGCAGCGGAATTTATTGAAAAGTATTTAGAAAGCTTCCCTGGTGTACAAGAATACATGGACGACATCGTAAAAGATGCGAAACAAAAAGGATATGTGGCTACATTATTAAATCGCCGCCGTTATATTCCAGAAATTACGAGTCGTAATTTCAATTTACGTAGTTTTGCTGAGCGTACAGCTATGAATACACCAATTCAAGGTACTGCAGCAGATATTATTAAAAAAGCGATGATTATTATGGCAGATCGTTTAGAGGAAGAAGGATTACAAGCACGTCTTCTTCTGCAAGTACACGATGAATTGATATTTGAAGCACCACAAGAGGAAATTGAAAAATTAGAGAAGCTTGTACCAGAAGTAATGGAGCATGCAATTGAACTTGCAGTTCCGCTGAAAGTTGATTATTCTTACGGTCCAACTTGGTACGACGCAAAATAAGGAAGTGATGAGATGCCTGAATTACCAGAGGTTGAAAACGTCAGACGGACACTTGAAAATCTTGTAACAGGAAAAACGATTGAAGATGTTATTGTTACGTATCCGAAAATAGTCAAACGACCGGATGATGCAGAAATTTTTAAAGAAATGCTAAGAGGCGAAAAGATTGAAAATATAAAGCGAAGAGGGAAGTTTTTGCTTTTATATGTAACGAATTATGTTATTGTTTCACACTTGCGTATGGAAGGTAAGTTTTTACTGCATCAAGAGGGTGAACCAATTGATAAGCATACGCACGTCCGTTTCTTATTTACAGATGGAACTGAATTACATTATAAAGATGTGAGAAAGTTTGGTACGATGCATCTCTTTAAGAAAGGTGAAGAGTTGAATCAAATGCCTCTTGCTGACCTAGGTCCGGAGCCATTTGATGCTGAATTGACACCGCAGTATTTACAAGAAAGATTGCAAAAGACCAATCGTAAAATAAAAGTTGTATTATTAGACCAGCGTCTTTTAGTAGGGCTTGGAAATATATATGTAGATGAAGTTTTATTCCGCTCTCAAATTCATCCGGAACGAGAAGCATCGTCTTTAACAGCAGAAGAAATTGAACGAATTTACGAGGCGACTGTTACAACGCTAGGCGAAGCAGTGAAGCGTGGCGGAAGTACAATTCGAACGTATATCAACTCGCAAGGGCAAATTGGTTCGTTCCAAGAACTTCTAAATGTATACGGAAAAAAGGGAGAACCGTGTGTAACTTGCGGTACGATACTAGAAAAAACAGTTGTTGGCGGAAGAGGAACGCATTACTGCCCAATTTGTCAGCCGAGAATATAGAAAAGAGATAACATCGGATAGGCATTTGTCATATACATACAGCAGAGCTATGTATAAGGGAGGAGCTTACCGATGTACCTTTATTTATCTCTTATTTTATTAGCTTTTACATTGAGCTTAGATAGCTGTAGTGTAGGGCTAACATATGGTTTAAGAAGCGTAAGAATTCCACTAAGATCAATTATAATTATTGGAATGTGTTCAGCGGCTGTTATGCTTGTTTCAATGGGAATTGGACATATGATCGCGAAAGTATTTTCACCTGTTATCGCAACGCGTATCGGTGGGCTTGTTCTTATTGGAATAGGAATTTGGGTATTATACCAATTTTTTCGAAGTGAGAAGAAAGAAGAACCGAAGCAAGAGGAGAAGGTATGGAAATTAGAAATTGCTTCGCTCGGGCTAGTGATTCAAATTTTACGGAAACCGACTGTTGCAGATTTTGATAAATCAGGCACCATTTCTGCAGGAGAAGCGTTACTTCTTGGTATCGCTCTTTCTATAGATTCGTTCGGTGCTGGAATTGGTGCATCTTTATTAGGGTATGCACCTGCTATGATGGCGATATTAGTTGCAGTGATGAGTTCTTTGTTTTTATTTATTGGAATGAAACTTGGAACGGTTTTATCAAATATGAAATGGTTACAAAAATTTACATTCCTGCCTGGGGTATTACTCATTATTATTGGAATTTGGAAAATGTAAGTATGGGCGTGGAACATTAGTTTCGCGCCTTTTATATTGTGAGGAGGATTATGATGACGGTAGTAATTGGATTAACGGGAGGCATTGCAAGCGGGAAAAGTACGGTATCAGAAATGTTTCGTGAACTGAGTATACCAGTTATTGATGCGGATATTATTGCGAGAGAAGTTGTAGAGCGAGGAAAACCAGCATATAACAAAATAGTAGAAGTGTTTGGAACGGAAGTATTACAAGAAGATGGAGAACTGGATCGGCCGAAATTAGGAAGTGTCGTTTTCCATAATGAAGAAAAACGATTGCAGTTAAATAAAATTGTTCATCCTGCAGTGCGTGAGGAAATGAATAAGCAAAAGGAAATGTACATAAAGGAAGGTATGCAAGCGGTTGTGTTAGATATTCCTCTTCTGTTTGAGGGGAAATTAACAAGCCTTGTTGATCGTGTTTTAGTTGTAGCAGTTAAGCCACATACGCAATTAGAACGTTTAATGAAACGAAATAATTTTTCAGAAGAAGAAGCAACGGCTCGTATTCAATCTCAAATGCCGCTAGAAGAAAAAGTGAAGAATGCAGATGAAGTGATAAATAATGATGGCACAATTATGGGAACGAAAACACAATTACAGGTGATTTTAAAGAATTGGAACATTATTGACTAAAAAATTGTGAAATTAATGAAAATGCTTAGTGACATATCCTCTTTTTGTGTTATACTATTATTGGGATTGGAGATAAATAGTATAACGCATTCAAGGGGGATAACATATTATGACTCGTGTGGCAATTAATGGATTTGGACGTATTGGGAGAATGGTATTTCGTCAGGCAATAAAAGAAAGCGCATTCGAAATTGTAGCAATCAATGCAAGCTATCCATCTGAAACGTTAGCACATTTAATTAAATATGATACAGTTCACGGCAAGTTTGACGGAACAGTAGAAGCATTTGAAGATCACTTATTAGTTGATGGGAAAATGATTCGCCTTTTAAACAACCGCGATCCAAAGGAATTGCCTTGGACAGATTTAGGTGTTGAAGTTGTAATTGAAGCAACTGGTAAATTTAATTCAAAAGAAAAAGCAATTCTTCATGTTGAAGCTGGAGCGAAAAAAGTTATTTTAACAGCGCCTGGTAAAAATGAAGATGTAACAATTGTAGTTGGTGTGAACGAAGACCAATTAGATATTACAAAACATACTGTTATTTCAAATGCATCTTGCACAACAAACTGTTTAGCGCCTGTTGTTAAGGTGTTAGATGAGCAGTTTGGAATTGAAAACGGTTTAATGACAACTGTTCACGCTTATACAAATGACCAAAAAAATATTGATAACCCACATAAAGATTTAAGAAGAGCGCGTGCTTGCGGACAATCAATCATTCCGACAACGACAGGTGCTGCGAAAGCGCTTGCAAAAGTTCTTCCGCACTTAAACGGAAAACTTCATGGTATGGCACTTCGTGTACCAACACCAAACGTGTCTCTTGTTGACTTAGTAGTAGATGTAAAACGTGATGTGACAGTTGAAGCTATTAATGAAGCGTTCAAAACTGTTGCAAACGGTGCATTAAAAGGTATTGTAGAATTCAGTGAAGAGCCTTTAGTATCTATTGACTTCAATACAAATACACACTCAGCTATCATTGATGGTTTATCTACAATGGTAATGGGTGATCGTAAGGTAAAAGTACTTGCTTGGTATGATAACGAGTGGGGCTACTCTCGTCGTGTTGTGGATCTTGTAACGTTAGTTGTTGACGAATTAGCGAAACAAGAAAATGTGCAACATATTTAAGTGAATAAGGGAGAGGGCAAGTAAATATTTGCCCTCTTTTTTTTATTTTTTTCTGAAAAGGAAAAAAATTATAGGAGTATATTTTTGAAAGTGGACATACCACGAAACGTTGTGTTTACTGTATTTGTGAATCATTTATTTTTTTTAGGGAAAAGTAAAGAGGAAAATATGACAGAAAATCGAAAAAACTGTTGTTGCAAAATGAAAATAAACAAAGTATACTAACACTCGTAAACTTAAGAGCTGAGGTACGTAGTCACTACTTAAAGGGTTAGGACCTCTCTGGACTAACTTTCCCCCGTGGTAGTGGAGCAAGCCAAATTGCAAATTAGTTTTCAATTCGAACAGTTAGAATAAATTTACAAGGGGGAACTGTAGAATGGATACTATGGATACGATGGGTCGTCACGTGATCGCTGAACTTTGGGATTGCGATTTCGACAAGCTTAATGACATGCCGTATATTGAACAATTATTTGTGGATGCAGCACTGAGAGCTGGTGCTGAAGTGCGTGAGGTGGCTTTCCATAAATTTGCACCACAAGGTGTAAGTGGAGTAGTAATTATCTCGGAATCACATTTAACAATTCATAGCTTTCCGGAGCACGGTTACGCAAGTATCGATGTTTATACTTGTGGGGATCGTATTGATCCAAATGTTGCTGCAGAATATATTGCAGAAGGTTTAAACGCGAAAACGCGTGAGAGCATCGAGCTTCCTCGAGGCACTGGTAGCTTCGAAATTAAGCAGAGAGAAACAAAAGCTCTTTAAAAAAGAACATAATTGATTTAAAATGTAAAGAGGTGTATAATGCACCTCTTTTTTAGTTTATAAAAAAGGAAAAATATAACGTACTCGTTAGTTAGATAAATTGAGCTCTTATGAATAAGTTAACGCTCCGTCTATCATCTTATTTTTGAAAACGAGATGATAAAATAATGTGCGTAAACTTAAAGTGGTAAGAGAGTTAGAATGAGTTATATAATATTGTATATATATTGTCAGATGAAGTAAGTAGAGGAAAAATAAAGAGTATAGTGTAAAGGAGTGAATATATTGCGTTGTCCATCCTGTTCTCATAATGGTACAAGAGTGTTAGATTCGCGTCCGGTAGACGAGGGGCGCTCTATTCGAAGAAGGAGAGAGTGTGAAAGTTGTTTAAGTCGCTTTACGACATTTGAAAGAGTAGAAGAGTCACCTCTTATCGTTGTAAAAAAAGAAGGCACACGTGAAGAGTTTAATAAAGAAAAGATTTTGCGCGGTTTAATTAAAGCGTGTGAAAAAAGACCAGTATCTTTAAGGCAATTAGAAGAAGTAACTCAAAGTGTGGAACGTGAACTTCGTAATTTAGGTATATCAGAAGTGAAAAGTGATATGATTGGTGAAATTGTTATGGAAGAACTGCGTGATATTGATGATGTTGCTTACGTGCGTTTTGCTTCTGTATATCGCCAATTCAAAGATTTAAATGTATTTATTGAAGAATTAAAAGATATACTGCAAAAAGAAAGAGAGTAGAAGTTCTATTTTATTCTCTTTACATACCGTAAGGAATGAGATAAGAGAGCTAGAAGCGAAAGCTAATAGCTCTTTTTCGCTAAGAAATTATATAATGAAGATAGAACGAATGAAGTAGAGGATAGATTGGATGAGAGAAAGGAAAAGCAAGAATGGAAAAACAGTCATGGATGGAGCTATTGCCAATTGATCGTTACAAAGTAAGTGCGAAAGGGTTACTGCATAATTACGACCGAAAAGTGTTAACGATGTTGTATCAGCCGTTAATAGGTAGTAGAGCTTTTAGCTTGTATATGACGCTATGGGGAGAGTTAGAGCAAGATCGTGTGTTTGGAAAAGAGAATACACATCATTCCCTTATGGTAACCATGCAAATGCAGCTTCCTGAAGTATATGAGGAACGAGTAAAGTTAGAGGCAATTGGGCTTTTGAAGGTATATATTAAGAAAGAAAAAGATATTCGAATGTTTATATACGAATTGCAACCACCTTTATCTCCGAAACAGTTTTTTGATGATATTGTGTTAAGCATCTTTTTATACAATCGATTGAGTCGGACAAAATATAATCAAGTAAAGCAATATTTCTTAGAAGAAGAATTTGATTTTGCTTCTTATGAAAATGTTACGCGTTCTTTCAATGATGTGTTTGGTTCGTTTAATCCAGGACAGCTTGAGCATGCGCAAGAAGATCTTCGTATTCCAAAAACGACAGCTATGCCAAGTAACGAGAAGGGAGACGCTCCAAAAGTTTGGAATGATTTCTTTGATTTCTCCTTATTTGTAGATGGCTTGTCCGCGCTTGTCCCTAAAAAGGCGATAACAGATCAAGTGCGAGAATGTGTCATTACACTTGCTTACGTGTATGATGTAGATGTGTTATCGATGCAAAATATCGTTCTTGGTACGGTGACAGAGATGCAGACAATTGATATCGAAAGGCTTAGAAAAGGAGCACGTGATTGGTATCAGTTCGAAAACGGTCAAGCGTTACCTGTATTAAGTGAAAGAGTACAACCTCACGCTGCACGTATGATGGAAGGGAAAGAGCCTTCTACGCAAGAAGAGATGTTAATAAAACAGTTAGAGGAAATCTCACCAAAACAACTATTGAAAGAAATCTCTGGTGGTGCAGAGGCGACAAAGGCTGACTTGCAGATTGTTGAAGATGTAATGATCAATCAAAAATTAACGCCAGGTGTTGTGAATGTACTTATTTATTACGTTATGCTACGCTCAGATATGAAACTTGCGAAAACGTATGTGGAGAAAATTGCTGGGCATTGGGCACGTAAAAAGGTCGGTACAGTAGCGGAAGCGATGGCGTTAGCGAAAGAAGAAAATCGTCAATATCAAGAATGGGCTGAGACGAAGAAAAAAGGCCGTACGTCGAAGAAAACGATTAGAAAAGAAATGGTACCAGATTGGCTGAAAGAAGAGCCGAAAGAACAAGAGAAAGAAACAGAAACAGTGAAGAAAGATGTAAGTAAGAAAAAAGATGCAAGTACGTTAGATGATGAACGAAAACGACTAGAAGAAGTGTTAAAAAAATATAAGCGTGATTAATAGAAGAGAATGAACGCTCTTTGAGGTGAGAAAATGGAGCATATTCAAAATTCATTTGCAAAGTTAATGGAAAATAAAAATTTTAAAAATAGATATGAAGTATTAAAGGCGGAAGTGATGGCACATCCGCGTGTGAAAGAATTTATAGACGAACATCAAGGTGAAGTAACGACTTCTATGATTGAGCGCAGCCTTGTGAAGTTATACGAATATATCGGACAAAGTGTAGGTTGCGCAGATTGTCCGGATCTAGGTTCTTGTAAAAACATGCTGCAAGGATATGAGCCAAAGCTCGTTATCCAAGGGAAGATGATTGATATTCAATACGATCGTTGCGTTAGAAAAGTAGCATATGACGAGAGAAAGAAATATGAAAAACTCGTTCAAAGTGTATATATGCCAACTGACATTTTACAGGCAACGATGGAAAACTTAGATCCTTCAGATTTAGATGCGCGTATTGATGCCATTGGTGCAGCCAATGAATTTTTAAGTACATATGAACCTGGTAAAAAAGTACAAGGTTTATATTTGTACGGTAAATTTGGTGTAGGGAAAACGTATTTGTTAGGAGCAATGGCGAATGAGCTTGCTCAAAAGAAAATAAGTTCGATGCTCGTATACTTCCCTGAATTTCTACGTGAAATTAAAAGTTCGATTCAAGATAATTCGATTGGGGAAAAGATTGATGCGGTGAAACGCGTACAAGTTTTAATGTTAGATGATATCGGAGCAGAAGCGATGTCAAGCTTTGTACGTGACGATGTGCTTGGTGCAATTTTGCAATTCCGTATGTTAGAAAACTTACCGACGTTCTTTACGTCTAACTTTGATTTCAAGGAATTGGAACATCATTTAACGTATACACAGCGTGGTGAAGCAGAACAAATGAAAGCAGCGCGTATTATGGAACGAATTAAATATTTAGCGAAGCCAATTCCAATTGGCGGGAAAAACCGACGTCATAAGTAAAGAGTAAGCTGAAAAGCTTGCTCTTTTTTTCGTTTTGAACACTTTTTAGACTAGGTGAATTATAAAACGAAAAGTTCTTATGGAAAATTCATTGTAGCTTGTATCATTTTTTTCTCCCTCCCTTAATATATATAAAATTAGCAAGCCATATCGAGTGGATCTTCTAGCGATAGGAAATGTAATTCTACTAAGAGTGAACTTCACGCGGGACGGACTCTTATAGGATTTGTAACGTATAGATACAATCCTTTAGAGCAGGGATAAAAGGGGGGACAAAAGTGATTGAAATTTGCTTCGAAGAAAAAAATGATGCTATGCATGTATATAGACAACTATTGAAAAGGGCTGAACTGTTATATAAGGAAACGAGTGTGTATTTACAGGAACAAAAAGTGGTGATTCACATACCAGTATGTGAATCGAATTATATTGAAAAGATTTTATTGCCAGTCATGGTATATTTCATTGTGAATGTAAAGCAAAATGAGTGGATTTATACGATCTTAAAAGAAAAGTTTTTTTATGAAGAAGAGGAAGAGTGTCATCAAATATTGCATATGGCACAAGAGATTTTAAAGGGAAGAAGAAAAGGGATTGCTCATGAATTAACACGTCATACATTTGAATCATATATTAAATCTTCTTTAAATAACTGGCTTTGTGATCCGCTTTCGTTCTCGTTTTCATCATATGTTCGTTTTCGCCTTCGTACATATAGGGAAATGGTAGCTAAGCTTGCTGAAGTGTCGATTGATGAGTATAAGTTGGAACAAGAATATCAAATGTTTATTGAGACGCTAAGGCAACAAGTGCGTAGCCGAAAATCGCGTTTGTCCTGTGTGCATCTTATTTTTGATGAAAGTTTTATTTTCTATGATGATAAAGGTAGGCGTTTAAAACAGGAGAAATTGGTCCAATATATAGATGAGGAATTATTAAAGCAAAAGGATGTATATATTGATACGAAAGTAATTGCACCACTGCTTTCTATTTCGCCGAAAAAAATTTATTTATATACGAAAGAACAAGACCATAATATGATTATTACTTTGCGAAATGTATTTCAAGAACGGGTCCAATTACATGGATTACATGAGTTTGAGCGCAATGTGAAAAATTTAAAAAATAAAGGTAACGCCCTTGATTTTCTAAGTTTTTGAGCATATAATTACCTACATAAATGAAATATATTGAAATGTCATGATGAGGACATGAGTAGTTTTCTACGATTTTCAGAGAGGGAAGCCTTAGGGTGTGAGCTTCCTAGTACGGGATTATTACTTACCACCTCTAAACTTTAGCAGTGAACGGTTTTTCTAGTAATTGCTAACGGACAACACCGTTATGTTGAACTTGAGCAATTAACAATAAGGTTAATTGGAACAAGGGTGGAACCACGAATTCAACACTCGTCCCTTTTTACGGGATGAGTGTTTTTTATTTTGAAAAAAAGAGGAGTGACCAGTGATGGCAGATGTAGTTAAAATTACTTTCCCTGATGGAGCTGTGAAGGAGTTTCCAAAAGGCGTAACAACTGAAGAAATCGCAGCTTCTATTAGCCCAGGCTTAAAGAAAAAAGCTGTGGCTGGAAAATTAAACGATGAGATGATCGATCTTGTTACACCAATCGAAGAAGATGGTGCAGTTTCTATTATTACATTAGATTCTGAAGATGGCTTATACATTTTACGCCATTCAACAGCCCACCTTTTAGCGCAAGCGTTAAAACGTTTATATAAAGATGCTAAGCTTGAGCTTGGTATTGGTCCAGTAATCGAAAATGGCTTCTACTACGATATTGATATGGAAGAAGCAATTACAGTTGAAGACTTCAAGAAAATTGAAAAAGAAATGCAAAAAATCGTGAACGAGAACTTAGAAATCGTTCGTCATGAAGTACCACGTGCAGAAGCACTTCGTCGCTTTGAAGAAATCGGCGATGAGTTAAAATTAGATTTAATTAACGATCTTCCAGAAGATGCGGTTATTTCAATCTATGAGCAAGGCGAATTCTTCGACCTTTGCCGTGGTGTTCACCTTCCATCTACAGGGAAAATTAAAGTATTTAAATTATTAAGCGTTGCAGGTGCTTACTGGCGCGGCGACAGCAATAATAAAATGTTACAACGTATTTACGGTACTGCATTCGTTAAGAAAGCGGAATTAGATGAGCACTTACGTATGCTTGAAGAAGCGAAAGAGCGCGATCACCGTAAATTAGGTAAAGAATTAAAACTATTTACTAATAGCCAAAAAGTAGGACAAGGTTTACCACTTTGGTTACCAAAAGGTGCAACTATTCGCCGTATTATCGAGCGTTACATCGTTGATAAAGAAGCAAGCTTAGGCTATGATCACGTATACACTCCAGTACTAGGAAGCAGAGAGCTTTATGAAACTTCTGGTCACTGGAATCACTACCGTGATGGTATGTTCCCATCAATGGAAATGGATAATGAAGAGTTAGTTCTTCGTCCAATGAACTGTCCTCACCACATGATGGTTTATAAAAATGATATTCACAGCTATCGTGAATTACCAATCCGTATTGCGGAACTTGGAACAATGCACCGCTATGAAATGTCAGGTGCGTTATCTGGATTACAACGTGTACGCGGAATGACTTTAAACGATGCGCACATTTTCGTTCGCCCAGATCAAATTAAAGAAGAGTTAAAACGTGTTGTAAACTTAACGCTAGAAGTGTACAAAGATTTCGGTTTAGAGAACTATTCATTCCGCCTATCTTACCGTGACCCAGCTGATACTAAAAAGTACTATGCTGATGACGAGATGTGGGAAAAAGCACAAGGTATGCTAAAAGAAGCTATGGATGAAATGGGTCTTGATTACTATGAAGCTGAAGGTGAAGCGGCATTCTACGGTCCAAAACTTGACGTTCAAGTTCGTACTGCTCTTGGAAAAGACGAAACACTTTCAACTGTACAATTAGACTTCTTACTTCCAGAACGCTTTGAATTAGCTTACGTTGGTGAAGACGGTAAACAACATCGTCCAGTTGTAATTCACCGTGGTGTTGTATCAACTATGGAACGTTTCGTAGCCTTCTTAATTGAAGAATACAAAGGTGCATTCCCAACTTGGTTAGCTCCAGTTCAAGCACAAGTAATTCCAGTTTCTCCGCAAGTACATTTAGACTATGCGAAGAAAGTACAAGATGAATTACGTCGTGCTGGCATCCGTGTTGAATTAGATACTCGTGAAGAGAAGATCGGTTACAAAATCCGTGAAGCACAAATGCAAAAAATTCCGTACATGCTTGTAGTAGGTGACAATGAAGTAACTGAAAACGGCGTAAACGTACGTAAATACGGTGAACAAAAATCAGAAACAATCGCATTAGATGCTTTTGTTGATATGATTAAAGTAGAAGGAAAAAGATAAGACAGAGCCGCGGTATACCGCGGCTTTCGTATGTATTATAAAAAAGAAAAACTAGAAAAAATAACCAAACAATACTTATCATAAAAAAGTATTGCAAGTATGTTAGTTGTTTGTTACAATATTTCTTGTTGTTAGTAAAACACATCGCGTCTTCTTGACAGACGTCATGTCCTATGATAAACTCATCAAGGATAATAGAATATTGTTTTGTGGAACAAGTAGAAGCACCCGCTTCTCACCTGATGGACGCATTCGCAGTTTACAGGTAAATGTATTTCTTACTTAAGAATTTACAAGTGTGGGTGTCGTATGCCCGCACTTTTTTTGTCGGGTTCTATGACTACAAAATATGTTCTGAGAAAACCTTGGAGGTGGCTTACTATTAGCAAGGATATGATGATTAACGAGCAAATTCGTGCACGTGAAGTACGTTTAGTTGGTGCCAATGGCGATCAACTTGGAATCAAGTCTCGTAATGACGCTTTAGACTTAGCTGCAAATCTTAATCTTGATTTAGTATTAGTTGCTCCAAATGCGAAACCGCCAGTATGCCGCATTATGGACTACGGTAAATTCCGCTTTGAGCAACAGAAGAAAGAAAAAGAACAGCGCAAAAATCAAAAAGTAATTAGCATGAAAGAAGTTCGTTTAAGTCCAACAATTGATGAACACGACTTTAACACAAAACTTCGTAATGCTATCAAGTTTTTAGAGAAAGGCGACAAGGTTAAAGCGTCAATTCGCTTTAAAGGACGTGCCATTACTCATAAAGAAATCGGTCAACGTGTTTTAGATCGCTTCTCAGAAGCTTGTGCTGAAGTTAGTACAATTGAATCTAAGCCTAAAATGGAAGGACGTAGTATGTTCTTAGTTTTAGCACCGAAAAACGATAAGTAATAGATAGAGGAGGAAATACCTATGCCTAAACAAAAAACTCATCGCGGCTCTGCAAAGCGTTTCAAAAAGACTGGATCAGGTAAACTGAAACGTTCTCACGCTTACACAAGCCATTTATTCGCTAACAAATCTACAAAAGCTAAACGTAAACTACGTAAAGCTGGTGTAGTAAGCGCTGGTGACTTCAAACGCATTCGTCAAATGCTTGACAACTTAAAATAAGTTCGGCTGATATATAGAACAATTAGGAGGTAATATTATGCCAAGAGTAAAAGGTGGTACAGTTACTCGTCAACGTCGTAAAAAAGTTATAAAATTAGCAAAAGGTTACTACGGTTCTAAGAGTACATTATTCAAGGTTGCTAACCAACAGGTTATGAAATCTCTAATGTATGCATTCCGTGACCGTCGTCAAAAGAAACGTGACTTCCGTAAATTATGGATTACACGTATCAACGCGGCAGCTCGTATGAATGGTCTTTCTTACAGCCGCTTAATGCACGGTCTTAAAAATGCTGGCATCGAAGTTAACCGCAAGATGCTTGCTGACTTAGCTGTTCATGACGAAAAAGCTTTCGCTGAATTAGCAACAGTTGCAAAAAACAACATTAACTAATTAATTAGTTGAAACCTTAGAAGATTTTTCTTCTAAGGTTTTTTATTTGTATGCAAAGAGAAGTATGTCGTTATCGATATGACAAAATCAATATAAAAGCTATAGCGATATAGAAGAATATATATATGAAGCCAGGAGAATTCTCCTGGCTTTTTTCAATTATCTCCCTTTGGAAAGAAGAGTATCTTTCCTACCTGAAACGACACTGCTATAATGGAAAGATGATATGGAACTTTCATCAGATAAAATAAATTTTTTTATCAGTGGACAATCCCCGGATAATGATTAATTATCACCAATCGGAGTGAACAATCTAATCGTGATGATTGAAACGTATTTGTAAATTAAGGACAAGCTATTTTGTAAAGAGATAAATGGCTGACTTATTAATAAGAAACGAAAAATAATAATGAACTTTGAGATGAAACAACATTGTTGCGTAAAATGCGATGTTGGAGGAGGACAATAGAATGGACTTACTACAACTATTTAAATTACAAAAAGAATTAGATGACCGTATTGTGAAAGAGCATGACTTACAACCGAAAAAATTGTTAAAAGAAAAAATGTTAGCTCTTCTTGTAGAAATTGGAGAACTTGCAAATGAAACACGTTGTTTTAAATATTGGAGCAACAAACCAGCATCAGAACGTGAAGTAATATTAGAAGAATACGTAGATGGTTTGCATTTTATTTTATCAATCGGAATTGATTTAGGTATTGATAAAAACTTCCTATTCTATAAGTGTGCACAAACGAATAAAACACAAGTAGAAATTTTCTTAGACACATATGCGAAGGTGATTCGCTTTACAGATCAACCATCTATTACGAACTATATTGAATTATTTACAAGCTACCTTCGTCTTGGACAAGCGCTAGAGTTTGAACAAGAAGAGATTGAAAAGGCATATTTAGATAAAAACGAAGTAAATCATGAGCGTCAAACACAAGGATACTGATTTAATTTTTGAATATTTCAATTTCCTTTTGTATAATGAAGTGACTGAAGAAAAAGGAGGGTGTTGGCAATGACAAAATTAGACGCGACATTGACAATGCTAAAAGAATTAACAGATGCACGTGGTATTGCGGGTAACGAGCGTGAACCACGCGAAGTAATGAAGAAATATATTGAGCCGTTTGCGGACGAACTTTCTACTGATAATTTAGGAAGCTTAGTTGCGAAAAAAGTAGGGGAAGAAAACGGCCCGAAAATTATGGTTGCAGGTCATTTAGATGAAGTTGGCTTTATGATTACGCAAATTGATGACAAAGGTTTCCTTCGTTTCCAAACAGTTGGTGGCTGGTGGTCACAAGTTATGCTTGCACAGCGTGTGACAATTGTAACGCGTAAAGGAGATGTAACAGGTGTAATTGGTTCAAAACCACCGCACATCTTACCTCCAGAAGCGCGTAAAAAGCCAGTAGATATTAAAGACATGTTCATCGATATTGGTGCTTCTAGCCAAGAGGAGGCAATGGAGTGGGGCGTACGACCAGGAGATCAAGTTGTACCTTACTTTGAATTCCAAGTGATGAAGAATGAAAAAATGTTACTTGCAAAAGCATGGGATAACCGAATTGGTTGTGCAATTGCAATTGACGTATTAAAACAATTAAAAGATGAAAAGCATCCAAACGTTGTATATGGCGTAGGGACTGTACAAGAAGAAGTCGGTCTTCGTGGTGCGAAAACATCTGCAAACTATATTAAACCAGATATCGCGTTCGCAGTAGATGTTGGTATCGCTGGTGACACGCCTGGTGTAACGGCAAAAGAAGCGCAAAGTAAAATGGGTGATGGACCACAGATTATTTTATATGATGCGTCTGTTATTGGTCATACTGGTTTACGTGACTTTGTAGTTGATGTTGCTGACGAATTAGAAATTCCATATCAATATGATTCAGTAGCGGGCGGTGGAACGGATGCAGGTGCAATTCACATTGCTGTAAATGGTATCCCGTCTATGGCAATTACGATTGCAACGCGCTACATTCATTCTCATGCGGCAATGTTACACCGTGATGACTATGAAAATGCAGTGAAGTTAATTGTAGAAGTTATTAAACGTCTTGATAAAGAGGCTGTACATAACATTACATTTAATTAATAGAAAAAGCGAAGGAGTCTCTCCTTCGCTTTTTTATGTTTTAAAAAGGTCGCTCTAATCCAGCGGCAGTATGAGCTCCTAAAATAATTAAACGAGTTAATTGCATGGCCATAAAATGCGGAGTATATATCATCCCTCTTTTTAACCATGACATAATCATCCCGATATGAGCTCCTGTCACATAGCTAATCAAAATGTCACGAGGAACCATAAGATCTTTATCATCTGGCTGTGAAATCGATAAGCTTAACGTTAAATGAGTTTGTATTGTTTTCATCATTTTATAAGAGTAGTTTCCAGCGGCTTTATCACCAAGCATAACGTTATAGAAGTTCACATTTTCTGCAATATGTTCGAACAAAGCTAAAAAGGTTGGATTTGGTGAATCAAATGTAAGTTGAAACTCTTCTTTATTTCTATTTTTTGGTTTAATAACTTCTGTTAATTTCTCTAACATTTCTTCGATGCTTTTGTCTAATAGGTCATACTTATCATGGTAATGGCTATAAAACGTAGCACGATTTACAGGAGCACGTTCTGCGATATGTTGAACAGTTACATCGTCAAATCCTTTTTCGCCTACTAAAGCGACAAAAGCATCCTGTATGAGTTGTCTCGTCCGCTTTACACGTGGATCATTTGTATTTTTAATAGACATTTTTACTTCTCCTCGTTTAATTTTATATACTTAAACAACATATTGTTATTATATTGTTGTTTAAGCAACATTTCATACGTAAATTGTCGGTTGTAGATTCGAAATAATTATTTATAATTATAAACGATAGTCCTTCAGAAATCAGCACCGCTCGCAGGTAGATAAATTTCGATTTACACCGCAGATGGTGTGATTTTTTTGTTTAAAAGTTAATATAATTAACAATTAAACAGTCTAAACAATAAGGACGTAAATAGTTTAGAAAAAAATTATATGCGATATAAGGAGAGGAATGCAATGAATCAGTTTCGAAGAATGGTAATTATCAACATTATCACATTAATTGTACTAGTTGGCGGCGGTATTGGCGGTTACTACTATTACAACCAAACGGAAAATTACTTAAAAACAGACAATGCAAAAATTGATGGAAAAGTAATTCCGGTTGCTTCACCAGTAGCAGGTAAATTAACGGACTGGAAAGCTGAAGTAGGTAAGAACTACAATGAAAACGATAAATTAGGTGCGGTTACTGTAGCGGCAGCAAATGGAGAACAAACAGTAGATGTAACAATTCCGCAAAATGCAACAGTTGTACAATCAAACGCAACGACAAATGCTTTCGTTGGAGCGGGTAGCCCAATTGCTTATGCATTTGATATGAACAATTTATGGGTAACAGCAAACATTGAAGAAACAGTGATTGACGATGTTCAAAAAGGTCAAACAGTAGATGTGTATGTAGATGCATACCCAGATACAACGTTAACAGGGAAAGTAGAACAAGTTGGATTAACAACAGCAAATACATTCTCAATGTTACCATCAAGTAACGCAACAGCGAACTATACAAAAGTAAAGCAAGTTGTACCAGTTAAAATTTCTTTAGACCATAGTAAATCAGTAAATATTGTTCCTGGAATGAATGTGTCAGTTCGTATTCATAAGTAAGGGGGAGATGAGATGTCCTCAATTGCAATTGTAGGATATGCACTATTTTGTATAATCGTCTTCTTCCTTGTAAATCGTCTTTTACGAAAGAAAAAAACGAACGTGGGAGAAGAACAAGTCCCAGCCGTAAGTAAAATAGAAGTAAGTAAAGTAGAAACAGAAGAGAAAGAAATAGAACAAAAGCAAGAAGTAGAAATTTCTAATGTAGTTGAATTAGAAACAGGCAAGCAAGAAGAAGTAAAACAAGAAAAAGAAATGCCGAAAAAACAAACGTCTATGCCTATAGAGAATGTAAATGTAAAAGCAGTTGTAACAGTATTAATTCTTGGTATGTTCGTTTCTATTTTAAACCAAACGATCATTAACGTTGCATTGCCTCCGTTAATGAACGAATTTAACGTGTCAACATCAACAGCGCAATGGTTAATTACAGGCTTCATGCTTGTAAATGGTATTTTAGTACCGATTAGTGCCTTTTTAGTTTCACGATTTACGTACCGTAAATTATTTGTAGCAGCCATGTTATTCTTCACGGTAGGATCTATTATTTGTGCTACATCAGGAAACTTCACAATGATGATGACAGGTCGTGTTATTCAAGCGGTCGGTGCAGGTATTTTAATGCCGGTTGGTATGAATATCTTTATGACATTATTCCCGCCTAATAAGCGCGGAGCAGCGATGGGATTACTAGGCGTTGCAATGATTTTAGCACCAGCTATCGGACCAACTGTAACGGGTTGGGTTATTGAAAACTACAGCTGGAACTTAATGTTCTACGGAATGTTTGTAATTGGTTTAATTATTACGTTCTTATCTTTAAAATTCTTTACACTAGCTCAGCCAGTGTCTAATACGAAATTAGATGTATTTGGTGTAATTAGTTCAAGTATTGGACTAGGTAGCTTACTGTATGGATTTAGTGAAGCTGGAAATAATAGTTGGACTAGTGCCGAAGTTGTTATTTCACTTGTTATCGGTGTAATTGGTTTAGCGTTATTTATTTGGAGAGAGTTAACAACAGACAATAAAATGCTTGATTTACAAGTATTTAAATATCCGGTATTTACTTTTACTTTAGTAATTAACGCAATCGTTACAATGGCATTATTCGGAGGTATGTTATTACTTCCAGTATATCTGCAAAACATTCGCGGCTTTACGCCGATTGAATCAGGTTTATTATTACTACCAGGATCATTAATTATGGGTATCATGGGACCTATTGCAGGTAAACTATTTGATAAATATGGTATTCGTCCGTTAGCGATTGTTGGATTAGCCATTACAACGTTTGCGACATATAAATTCACAACGTTATCGATGGATACACCATATAGCGTTATTATGACGGATTATATTATACGTTCAATTGGTATGTCATTCATTATGATGCCAATTATGACAGCTGGTATGAATGCATTGCCAATGAAATTAATTTCTCACGGTACAGCAACGCAAAATACGTCAAGACAAGTAGCTGGTTCAATTGGAACAGCGATATTAATTACACTTATGACGCAACAAACGACTGCTCACGTAGCAGATTACGGCAACATGTTAACAACGTCAAATCCAATTTTAGTTGATAAAGTACACGGTATGGGACAAAGTTTAGCAGCCTTAGCTGGATCGGCTCAAGCAGGAGATGCGATGAGCACGCAACTATTATTTGGACAAATTTCGAAGTTATCGGCAATTAACGGTATTAACGATGCCTTCTTAATTGCAACGATACTCGCAGGTATTGCTTGGGTATTATCGTTCTTCTTACCATCAGGCAATAAACCAAATAGAAAAGCAGGGAATTAATTTCCCTGCTTTTTTGTCTTTTTAAAGAGTGAGATATAAAAAATGATAACCAGTTACGGAGCACAGACCTGTTATAAACAAAATTGTTCCCATAGCACGAATGCTTGATATTGGTCTTCCGCTTATAATAGCTAATAGTCCAGCTAAAGAGAAAAAACTCCAATATAAAGTTCCTGAAATTGGAACAATTCCCTCTAAATCCATTCCATAACCTATGCAAATGATAGGAACAAAGATAAGCGATATGCTAATCAAACCAGCTATAATAGTAAGTGATTTACGACATTTAATGCCAGCAATAATTAAAAAAATGCCAACGATGAAGTCGCATATCATCAAAGTAAGAGCTAAAATCATCCAAGTTAACATTCCGAACACTTCTGTATTACCTCCGATTTATCCGTTTCTAAAAAATATTATATATAGTATGAATCACCTACAGTCATGAGTAACCAGAAGATAACCCCTAATACTCCAGCGATAAAAATAATGAATCCCATATTACGTATACTTTTAATTTTTGCTTGTAATCCACTTAATCCTGCCAATAATCCAGTTAAAGAAAACAGAATCCAATATAAAGTAGTTGAAATAGGGATGATTGTATTGCTCTCCACTCCTATGCCCCAAAAAACAAAAGGTAGTGTGACAAAGGAAAAGCTAAGTAGCCCCATTAAACCGACAAATAATTTACGGTGTTTCACGCTAGTAACAATTAAGAAAATACCACCGAAAAATCCGCATAAAACAAGAAGTGGCATGTAAACAACCCAAAGTAAGCTCAACATATGTAATCTCCTTCTATGTAATCAGTTATATTTTACTACATGAGGTTTATTTTGGATATTATTAATAAATATGTATAAATTGATAGAAATGAGAAATGATGATACGAATTAATAGATATAGAGAACGTTAGAGAGGAGGGTGTATATGAAAATTACAGAAGAGAACGTTGCAATGCAGCTAAGGAAAAGGAATGAAAAAGCATTATACTTTATTATCGACCAGTACGGTGGACTTATAAAAAGTATTATTCAGAAGCATTTAGCTTCGTTTCAAGATGTACAAGAGGAATGTATGGATGATGTGTTATTAGCGATTTGGAATCATATTGAAAAGTATGATGAAGAGAAAAATACTTTGAAAAATTGGATCGCGGCTATTACAAAATACAAATCTATCGATTATGCGAGGAAATATGCGAAAACAGTAAATGAAAAAGGGTTAGATCAAATAGGTGAAATAGCGGTGCATACCGATACGATTAAAAATGAAATTAGTAATGATATGGAACATATATTAGATCATTTAAAGAAGAATGATAAAGAAATCTTTATGAAGCATTACGTGGAAGAAGATAGTGTAGAAAATATTGCAGAGAAAATGGGAGTGAAAACTTCTTTTATATACAATCGTCTATCGAGAGGACGGAAGAAGTTAAGGTCATTATTTTTACATAACCGGATGAAATAAATAAGAAAAGAGGTGAAGAAAATGAAAGATCCATATGAAATGTTAAATGATATAAAAATGGATGAGAATGAATATGAAGAGGTTAACTTAACTCACATAGAGAAACAGAAAATAAAAAAGCGAGTTCGTAAAAAAATAAACAAGAACAAAGTTCATACGAAACGGAATGTAGCGATTGTAACATCGGCTGCGGCATTATTTATTATGATGATGACTGTAGATATGAGAAGGATGATTGCGGATATACCGTTAATCGGAAGTAAAATGGAAGACTACGTAAACAGTAGAGGAGAACCTTTAAAAGAATATAAAACGACAATAGGACAAACGGTTTATGATAACGGTGTAGAAGTGCGGTTAGATGAAGTGATGATAGATGAAGGGCAGATTATTGTTAATAGTACGTTTAAGTCTAGTCGAGTCAATTTAGAGGACTCTTATCCTATGCTTGATATTTATATAAATGGAAAACAGTTAAATGGAAGTGGTAGTGGTGGAGACAAGAAAATAAATGAGTACACGTATACATTTTTCTCAAATATAGATTTAAAAGATGATGAAATGAATCCTCTAGAAATTCGTGGAGAATGTGATGTACAAGTTGTATATAGGGATATTTCTTTAAAAGAGGGCAATTCAACATGGAAAGGAGAATGGGGCTTTTCCTTCAAAGCGTTTGGAGACAAAATAAAAGCGGAAACGAAAACAATCCCAATCCATAAGCATTTTAAATTAGAAAATGGTCAAAAAATAGAAGTGGAAGATTTAAAAGTTTCTCCTATATCTGCGAAGTTGAACTATAAAATGTTGAATGGAACGAAATTAGAGGTGAAATTTATCGCGAAAGATCAAGATGGAAAAGAGTTAATACCACATTCAGGTCTTACGCTATCCAAAAATAGTTATTGGCGTTTTGAAAAACTAGAAGACAGTGTAACGAAAATTGTACTGACCCCTGTCCTAACTTCTGGTGAAGAAGGAGAAAGGAAAACGGATTATCGAAAAGTGTTAATGGAAGAAGAGTTTGAAGTTGTGATAAAAGAGTAGAAAGAGGTATCGCAATGATACCTCTTTTTAACTCAAGAACGCCAGCATATTATTCATAATATGAAATAACATAGCTGGAATGATGGATTTTGTTTTTTTACATAAAACCGCCATTAATAATCCCATGAAGAAAGTAATTACCATTACCCCAATTGAGTATGTATGAGCGATACCGAAGAAGAAACTTGTTATGATGGCTGCAATCCAAAATGGAAAGCGTTCTGAGAAGAAGCGAAGTATAAAGCCACGGAAAATAAGCTCTTCAAAAATTGGTGTAAGTATTGCGAAACCGAGAAGTAATAATATTTGATACTGCTTAAAAACGTCTAAGTTTAATGCGGAAGATTGCTGCTTTGTTGCGTCTTGGAACATATAATTTAACAAGATGTAATTGAGTAAAATGTTTATAGCGAAGAAAAGAAGTAAATATACGTATGTACGCCATTCTTTAAGTGCTTTAAAGTTAAATGATTGTAGTAGTAATTTTTTTGCGGGTTCGAATTTAAAAATGAAGAATAACAACACGGCTAGTTGTAATACGATACTTGCAGTATTTACGATCGATTCATACAGGGCAATTTGTTTTTTATCTGTAAGCCCTGCTGTATAAATCGTTAAGGGCATTGCGAGGAACACAGTAATGAGTCCGGTTCCGAAAAAAGCGAATAAAACGGAGCTAATAAATTGTCCCCATGACATAGAGTATTTCTGTTCATTAGAAAGTTGTGTAGCGGGTTGCATTTATAAAATCACCTCTTTATATTTGTATATTTAATTATAGGGTATTTTGTTTTTATATGTAATATTTAAATATTACATACAAAGGTGTATTTTCCATAAAATAATAAAAGAGGTATCACCCTATAGTGATGCCTCTTTCTCATTGATAACTATGTTCTGCCTTGTTATTCAATTTTGATTGCTCTATTTGCAATTCACGTTCTACCAATCGGTCTAATTGCTGAATAGCTTTTAATGCTTTTTCATAAGAAATCGTTCTATAATGGTGCGCTCCGCCCGGTTCTTCATCTGCTTCGTCTGCCCATTTAATAATGTTTTGAAGAGATGTTCTTTCAATTTCTTGCTGTACTAAGAAAGAATCTGTATGAAGAAGAATCGCGATAGAAATTTCTTTTGCTAGTTTCGGATGTTCTCCTAATCTAATAAGTAATTTATGAGCTCTTTCTGCTCCTTTAATCGCATGGATATCATTCTTTTTATACAAGTCATAGTCCCATTCTCCTTCACTGTACCATGTGTGATGTCCGATATCATGAAGGAAACCAGCTTTTGTTGCAGCATCGACTGAGGCATGATGCTTTTTCGCTAAGTGAAACGCATGGTAAGCGACAGCAATCGCGTGGACCATTCCAGAACGGTTCACATATTTTTGTGTAATGTGGTGTTTAAAAACTTGTTCAAGCGTAATACGTTGCATAAAACATTCACTCCTTTTATCTAATGATGTATATGAAGAAAAATCGATCGGTTTAAATGTATTTTGAACATTGTACTCCATTGGGGTAGCGTTAGTAAAGTAGAAATGTTTAGGAGAAGAAAAAAATTTTTCGTGAAAAAAATCACCTTAGCTTATGCGAAGGTGATTTTCAAATTGCTTATTTTTTTAGTCCTTGCTCTAATGTTTCTAACATTTCGTGCTTTTCATTTTCATCAGCGTTTTTCCAAATGACTTCGAATAAAACACCAAGACCTGGAAGCATTTTTTCTTCACCGCTTTGAATTGCATCGACAATTGTTTCTTGCAATTGATCTTGTGAATTTCCAGATACATTTGCTAATACAGCACCACGTAAATTAAAACTCATTGTTTTCACCTCTTCTTCAGAATTGAAACTGACGTTAGTTTTTGTTCTTTTTTATGTAAATATGTATGAAAAATAGGCTATAATGATAAGACAAGAAGAGAGGGAAATACATATTATGAAAAACATTGATTCAGTACAAAATCCGCGTGTGAAGCAGTGGAAAAAGCTGCAGACGAAAAAAGAGCGCGATAAAAAAGGTTTATTTTTTGTAGAAGGATTCCACTTAGTCGAGGAAGCTTTAAAAGCAGGAGTTGTAACAGAACTTATCGTTTCTGATCAGACAGATCTTCCGAAAGATTGGACAGTTAATGATGTGGAAATGTATATCGTACCTGAAGCAATCGTAAAAATACTTCGCGAAACAGAAACGACGCAAGGTGTATTTGCTGTTTGTGAGAAACACGAGAGTGAAGTAGCTCTTGCTGATGGGAAGTTTCTCTTATTAGATGGCCTTCAAGACCCAGGTAACTTAGGGACAATTATTCGTACAGCTGATGCAGCTGGTATTCATGCCGTTGTGCTTGGAGAAGGATGCGTTGATGCATATAATAGTAAAGTGCTTCGCTCTACACAAGGTTCTATTTTCCATTTACCAGTTGTAAAAGGTAACTTAGAAGAATGGGTAGACAAGCTAAAAGAACAAAACGTTCCTGTATATGGAACAGCTCTTGAAAATGGAGTTCCGCACGTTGAAGTAACACCAGCTGGTAGTTTTGCATTAATTGTAGGAAATGAAGGAAGCGGCGTAAGCCAAGAAATTCTTGCGAAAACGGATCAAAACTTGTATATTCCGATTTACGGCGGGGCAGAATCATTAAATGTTGCGGTTGCAGCAGGGATTTTAACGTATTATTTGCAAAGCCCAGTTGCGAACAAATAAAAAACTTCTTATAATAAGTTGAAGTATATTATATTAAAAGTTAAATAACGAAAAACGTTGATAGAGAAGAGTAACTTACAAAATCGCCATATAGGGAGAGAATGCCTTAGACTGAAAGCATTCTTATGGTAGACGGAAGTGAATTCACCTCTGGAGTTGACGCCAGGACCATATATATGTAAAGGCGTTCCGGTCAGAATTGATCGTTATAACTAATGAGTGGGCAGACTTGTTCTGTCAATTTAGGGTGGTACCGCGAATTTACCTCGTCCCTTTTTGGGAGCGGGGTTTTTTTATTTTTAAAATTAGGAGGGTTCCAAATGGAAGCACGTTTAAAAGAGCTAAAGCAAAAAGCGTTAGAGCTTATTGAAGAAGCGAAAGAGCTAAAAGGCTTAAACGACGTACGCGTAGCGTACTTAGGAAAAAAAGGTCCAATTACAGAAGTGTTACGTGGCATGGGAAAATTATCAGCAGAAGAGCGTCCACGTATGGGAGCATTAGTAAATGAAGTACGTGAAGCGATTCAAACGCGTCTAGATGACAAAATTGGTAACTTAGAAAAAGCAGTAATTGAAGCGAAATTAGCTACTGAAACAATTGATGTTACACTACCAGGTCGTCCTGTTGAAACAGGTTGTCACCATCCGTTAACAGCTGTTGTTGAACAAATTGAAGATGTATTCATCGGTATGGGTTATGAAGTAGCTGAAGGAACAGAAGTAGAAAAAGACTACTATAACTTCGAAGCATTAAACTTACCGAAAGATCACCCAGCGCGTGATATGCAAGATACATTCTACATTACAGAAGAAACGTTACTACGTACACATACATCTTCTGTGCAAGCACGTACGATGGAAAATAATAAAGAAAAAGGCCCGATTAAAATTATTTGTCCTGGTAAAGTGTATCGCCGCGATGACGATGATGCGACGCATTCACACCAGTTCATGCAAATTGAAGGTCTTGTAATTGATAAAAACATTCGTATGAGTGACTTAAAAGGTACACTGCAAGTATTCGTGAAAAAGATGTTCGGTGAAGACCGTGAAATCCGTCTTCGTCCAAGTTTCTTCCCATTCACAGAGCCATCTGTAGAGATGGATATTTCTTGTATGATGTGTCACGGCAAAGGTTGCGGCACTTGTAAAGGAACTGGCTGGATCGAAATTTTAGGCGCAGGTATGGTTCACCCGAACGTACTTGAAATGGCTGGTTATGATTCAAAAGAATATCAAGGTTTCGCATTCGGTATGGGCGCAGAGCGTATCGCAATGTTGAAATACGGCGTAGATGACATTCGTCATTTCTATACAAATGATGTACGTTTCTTACAACAATTCAAACGAGCGTAAGGGAAGGAGAGGATAAGTATGTTCGTATCATATCGTTGGTTACAAGAGTATGTAGATATTAAAGATGTAACAGCACAAGAACTAGCAGACAAAATCACGAAAAGTGGTATTGAAGTAGAAGGTGTTGAAGTATTAAATAAAGGTGTAAAAGGTGTTGTAGTTGGTCACGTATTAGAATGTGAAAAACACCCAGAAGCTGATAAATTAAACAAATGCTTAATCGATATCGGTGAAGAAGAACCAGTTCAAATTATTTGTGGAGCTGCTAACATTGCAAAAGGTTTAAAAGTACCAGTTGCAAAAGTTGGCGCTGTACTTCCTGGTAACTTTAAAATTAAAAAAGCAAAACTACGTGGTGAAGCTTCTCACGGTATGGTTTGTGCTCTTCAAGAGCTTGGTATTGATGGAAAGTTAGTTTCAAAAGAATATGCAGATGGTATCTTCATCTTCCCAAGTGACGCTGAAGTTGGTGCAGATGCACTTGAAATTTTAAACTTACACGATGAAGTACTTGAGCTTGGTTTAACACCAAACCGTGCAGATTGCTTAAACATGTTAGGTGTTGCATATGAAGTCGCTGCTATTTATGGCCGTGAAGTAAAACTTCCAGCTATCAGCTTACAAGAAGCAGCAGAAAAAACTTCTGATTACATTTCTGTAAGTGTAGAAGCGAAAGAAGAAAACCCATTATATATTGCAAAAATGGTGAAGAACGTAAAAATTGGTCCATCACCAATGTGGATGCAAACGCGCCTTATGGCAGCTGGCATTCGTCCAATTAGCAATGTAGTTGATATTACAAACTACATTTTAATGGAATACGGTCAACCGTTACATGCATTCGATTACGATAAATTAGGTTCAAAAGAAATCGTTGTTCGTCTTGCAAAAGAAGGCGAAAAAATTGAAACGTTAGATGATCAAGAGCGTACATTACAAGAACACCACCTTGTAATTACAAACGGAACAAAAGCTTTAGCTGTTGCTGGTGTAATGGGCGGAGCGGATTCTGAAGTTACAAATGAGACAGTGAATGTTTTAATCGAGTCTGCATACTTTGCAGGTCAAACAGTACGCCGTACATCAAAAGACTTAGGTCTTCGTAGTGAATCAAGTGCACGTTTTGAAAAAGGAATCGATCCAACACGTACATTTGAAGCAATTCAACACGCAGCTGCTTTAATGGCGAAATACGCTGGCGGAGAAGCACTTGAAGGTGTAGTAGAAGCTGATAACTTACAAGTACAAGAGCGTACAGTATCTGTTACTGCTGAAAAAGTAAACCGTGTATTAGGTACAAATATTTCTGCAAGTGAAATGGGTACAATGTTTACAAACTTAAAATTCCCATTCACAGAAGTAGAAGGAACATTCCATGTGAATGTACCAGCACGTCGTCCTGATATTACAATTTCAGAAGACTTAGTAGAAGAAGTGGGTCGCCTATACGGTTATGACCACATTCCAGTTACATTACCGTCTGGAACAATGACTCGTGGTAAATTAACATCAGCACAAACGAAACGTCGTAAAGTACGTCGCTTCTTAGAAGGTGCTGGTTTATATGAAGCAATCACGTATTCATTAACAAGTGCTGACAAAGCGAAACAATATATGGTTGAGCTAAACGAAAAGGCACCTGTAAATCTTGCACTTCCAATGAGTGAAGAGCGCAGCCAACTTCGTTTAAGCTTAGTGCCACAATTGTTAGAAGCAGTTTCATACAACGTTGCACGTAAAAACGATAGCGTTGCTTTATACGAAGTAGGTTCTATCTTCTTACCAACAGAAGCAGGAGAACTTCCGAAAGAAGAACAACATCTTGCAGGTGTTATGACAGGTCTTGCTCTTCACCATGCATGGCAAGGTGAGAAGAAAGTAGTAGACTTCTTCGTTGTGAAAGGTGTACTAGAAGGATTATTCGACGTACTTGGCGTTTCAAACCAAATCACTTATGCACCAGCAAAACGTGAAGGTATGCACCCAGGTCGTACAGCTGACATCGTATTAGATGGCGAAGTAATTGGTTTCATCGGTCAATTGCACCCAGAAGCAGAAAAACAATTAGATGTGAAAAATACATTCGTATTCGAACTATCTCTTGTAAAAGTATTTGGTGCAGACGCAGAAGAAACTTACTACGCAGCAATTCCACGTTTCCCATCTATGACACGTGATATGGCTGTTGTCGTAACAAAAGAAACAAAAGCTGGTGAAATGAAGCAAGTCATTGCTGAAGCTGGCGGACAACTTCTGAAAGACGTAACACTATTCGACTTATACGAAGGTGAAAAAATGGAAGAAGGCAAGAAATCACTTGCATTCTCTATGACTTACTTCGATGCAGAACGTACGTTAACAGATGAAGAAGTAACAGAAGCACATAACCGTGTATTAACAACGGTAGAAGAGAAATTTGGTGCGGAGTTACGTAAGTAATGAGAAATTGCCGGATTAATTCCGGCAATTTTTTTATGACATGATTGTCGATATATGATAAAAATCGCCGATAAATATTAAGGCATCTTGCATCTTTCTCTCGAATGTAGTACATTAATTTTAGTTTAACAAAATGAAAGACGATGATAAGGAAAAGTAGTATATACTATAATCCAAAGCGAGTCAGGGACGGTGAGAGCCTGATGAGACGGTATATGTGAAGAACACCTTGGAGTTGCTAACCGAAATTGAATCTTGTATTCAAGAGTAGACTTAGACGGGAATCCGGCCTGTTACAAACCGGGAAGTATGTATTACATACGAGTTAAAGTTGGTCTTTATGACAAATTGGGTGGTACCGCGAAGTTTAACCTTTCGTCCCTTTATGGATGAAAGGTTTTTTTGTATTTAAATATATCAGCAAAGGAGAATTTCACTATGGAAAACACATTAGTAAAAAGTCTGTATAGAGATACAGATAAATATGCAGGTCAAACAGTACAAGTATCAGGGTGGATTCGTAACTTACGTGATTCAAAAGCATTTGGTTTCATCGAATTAAACGACGGTAGCTTCTTCAAAAGCGTTCAAATCGTTTTCGATACAGAGTTAGAAAACTTCAAAGAAATTGCAAAACTTCCACTTAGCTCTTCAGTTAAAGTAGAAGGTAAAGTAATTGCAACGCCTGGAGCGAAGCAACCATTTGAAATTAAAGCAGAAAAAATTGACATTGAGGGCTTATCAGATTCTGATTACCCACTTCAAAAGAAACGTCACACGTTTGAATACTTACGTACAATCGCTCACTTACGTCCAAGAACAAATGCATTCTCTGCAACGTTCCGTGTACGTTCTGTCGCAGCATTCGCGATTCACCAGTTCTTCCAAGAGCGTGGATTCGTACATGTTCACACACCAATCATCACTGGTAGTGATACAGAAGGTGCAGGCGAAATGTTCCGCGTAACAACGCAAGATTTAAACAACGTACCAAAAGGTGAAGACGGACAAGTTGATGAATCAAAAGACTTCTTCGGCAAAGAAACAAACTTAACAGTAAGTGGACAGCTGAACGCTGAAGCTTATGCATTAGCATTCCGTGACGTATACACATTCGGACCTACATTCCGTGCGGAAAACTCAAACACAACTCGCCATGCTGCTGAGTTCTGGATGGTTGAGCCGGAGATTGCATTCGCTGAATTAGGCGATGTAATGGATCTTACAGAAGATATGCTGAAATATGCAATGAAATACGTACTAGAGCATGCACCAGAAGAAATGGAATTCTTCAACAGCTTCGTTGATAAAACAGTTCTAGAGCGCATGAACAATGTAATCAACTCTGACTTCGGTCGTATCACATATACAGAAGCAATTAAAGTGCTTCAAGAGTCAGGTGCTGACTTCAAATACCCAGTAGAATGGGGTATTGACTTACAAACAGAGCACGAAAGATACTTATCAGAAGAAATCTTCAAACGCCCTGTATTCGTAACTGACTATCCGAAAGACATTAAAGCGTTCTACATGCGTATGAATGAAGATGGAAAAACAGTAGCTGCTACTGACCTTCTAGTTCCTGGCATCGGCGAATTAATCGGCGGAAGTCAACGTGAAGAAAGAATGGACGTTTTAGTAGATAGAATTAAAGAACTAGGCATGAACGAAGAGGACTACTGGTGGTACTTAGAACTTAGAAAATACGGCGGTACGAAACACGCTGGATTCGGTCTAGGTTTCGAGCGCTTCCTAATGTACATCACAGGCATGGCTAACATCCGTGACGTAATTCCATTCCCAAGAACTCCAGGTTCTTCTGAGTTCTAAAATATGAAAAAAGCGAGAGGAATTCCTCTCGCTTTTTATTTTGTATATTGTATAGTTTATTCTCCCGTAGCAAAAAGTAACGCGAAGGGGTGAATATAAATGAGTAAAAAAGTAAAAAAAGATCATTCAAGATCAAGCCTTGGTTCTCCAGAAGTAGAAGGACAAGGAACGACGGCACATGAAACAGGTTCTCATAAAGTATCTTCATCAAATAAGAAGCAGAAAAGAAGTTAACATAAAAAAGGAGAGTCTTGGCGGCTCTCCTTTTTTTATATGTATTACACCTTATTATCATTAATCTCTTTTGTAATCTTATCTACATCTTTGTCTAATCGATCTAAATAGAAAAACCATAGTAAGCTCATGAGCACGTAGTAGATGGCCATCACACCAAGATTATCAGATATATTTTCGAATGTGGATTTAGTAGTGAAAAAAGCTCCCCAAATGGTAGAAATAGTGAGGTAAGAAAGCGGACCAACGAGATGTACGAAAACATATAATAACTTTTTAACCTTTAAAGCGTTCATATGATTACCCTCCCTATGTAAATAATCTTTTTCTTCTAATCATACATTCAAGTTCCTCACAGAAGTGTTGTAGTTTTGCTGGATTATGTATTAACAAGCGGGCATCGTGTTTCCCGATAAATCTTCGAATCCGAAAGTTTAATAAGAAAGACCGGCCATAACGCTCTATTAAATCGTTGAACGCTCGTTGCTCACTTAGTAGTTGAATGCTTTCTCTAATTTGAAACTGTCTTTCGTGTGGATCACCTAGTAAAATATTTAGAATCATTTGTAGAAGTAGCAATGGGAATCCTCTCCTATGTTAGAATAATCTGTATATTTTAATTGTAACAAAATTATAAGGACAATAGTAGAGTGAAACAAAAACAGGAGTTTGTAGGCTCCTGTTTTTGTCGATACTATTTTAATAAGCGAAGCGCCTTCTCCCTATTAGCGAAATGCATTTTCACAAACTCAGGTAATCTTTCTTCACCAAGTTTTTGAATTAATTTAGCAGCGGCGATATCAACTTGTTTACCAGCACCTTTTGGAAGTGGCATACCAGCTTTTTTGCTTAGTTCATCAAACTGTTTTACGAATGAGTAACGAGCTAAAATAGAAGCAGCGGCTACTGCTAAATGAACGCTTTCACCTTTCGTTGCGAAGTAAACATTTTCACGCTGTACCTGTTTTTGTTTTGCTAAATATTTGTAGTATGTATCAGGTTGTGTGAATTGATCGATTAAGACGCCTTCAGGTTTTGTAGGTGCGATTTTTGTTAATAAGTTTGTAATAGCTTTATTATGTAGCAAAGCTTTTAACTTACCTTGGTTGTTTCCTTTATCAAATAGCTCGTTATATTTTTCGTTATGAAGGACAAGAGAGCTGTAAGGAACAACGTGTAGAAGTTGTTTCGCAATGGCAGAAATTTGATCGTCATTTAAGTTTTTAGAGTCTTTTACACCAAGTTCTTTTAAAAGTGGGATTTGCTTAGCGTCCACATATACAGCAACTACTGTCATCGGTCCGAAGAAATCACCAGTACCAACTTCATCTGACCCTACGATAGACATTGTACCGATGGAAGCAGGCGGTGCATAACGGTGTGAATCGACAGATTTTTTTACAGCTGTTTTCGGTGTTTGAGAGACAGATTGCCAACGAGAAGCTTCTGCTTCAGCACGTCCTCCTTGGAACATTACTTTTCCAGATTTATAAGCTGTAATCGTGCAAGATGGCACCTTTGCCATGAAGATCCCACCTTGTGGAATTTTCGGGCTAAGCGATTGTTTATATTGTTGTTTCATGTCTTCAATTACTGTAGAACTTGTTTGTATTACGATAGAATTTGACAAGATGGTCGCTCCTTTTTTTATATTGTTATTTTTATCATATCGGATTGTTCTTTCTGTTTCCATAATATGATGGTTCATGGTATGATAAACTTTAGGATTCTGTACGTGATTGGAGGCCGGTGAGTTGTCACAACAAAAGGGAAAGAAAAGTCGAATTAATGTAGAAATCTATGGTCAACAATATTCAGTTGTTGGCGATGAAAGTACAAGTCATATCCGCATGGTAGCAGCGATTGTGGATGATAAAATGCGCGAACTCAATGCCAAGAATCCTTCGCTTGACACGAGTAGACTAGCGGTATTGACGGCGGTAAACGTCATACACGATTACATAAAATTAAAAGAAGAACATGAGAAATTGAAAGAAAGTATGACAAAAAAAGGAATGGAATAACATGATTGATATTATTATCATTTTACTGCTTGTTATGGGATTTTTCCTCGGCTTACGCAGAGGGTTTATTCTGCAACTTGTAAAGTTAACAAGCTTTATTATCGCATACCTTGTTGCATACTGGTACTGTAAAGATTTAGCGCCAGCACTTGCGAAATTTATTCCGTATCCATTTGATAAAAACGTATCTGTTCCAGAATGGATTGATGCAAATAATATTGAAACAGTATTTTATCAAGCACTTGCGTTTATTATATTGTTTATTATTACAAAAATTGCACTTTCATTACTTGGTAATTTGTTAAATATGTTTGCAGAAATACCGGTTTTAAAGCAAGTCAATGCGTTTGCGGGGGCAATCCTCGGATTTTTAGAAGTATATATTATTTTGTTTGTTTTAATTATCGTTGGAAACATCCTTCCGATTGAGCAAATACAAACACCATTACAAAAATCATCAATTAGCAAAATAATTGTAGACGATACACCGATTCTCTCTGAAAAGGTGAAGGAACTATGGCAGACAGGTAGCAGAGTATAACTTCTCTTTTTTCGGAAAGAGGAGTTTTTTTCTATGAAAGAAAGGCGGGGCAATGATGAAAGTAAATAAAAAACAAGTTATTAAATTATTAGAGACAATCGGCCTGTTTATGGAACTAAAGGGCGCGAATCCATTTAAAATATCTGCATTTCGTAAAGCGGCAGCAGCACTAGAAAGTGATGATCGTAGTCTTTCTGAGATTGAAGATTTCACTAAGATTCCGGGCATTGGAAAAGGAACAGCAGCAGTTATTCAAGAATATATAGAATCGGGAACATCTGAAGTGTTACAAGAGCTTGAACAAGAAGTGCCAAGTAGTTTATTACCATTATTAAAATTGCCAGGCCTTGGTGGTAAAAAGGTAGCTAAGTTATATAAAGAACTTGGTGTTGTTGATATGGAATCGCTAAAAGCGGTTTGTGAGGAAAATAAAGTACAAGCTTTAGCAGGTTTCGGTAAGAAAACAGAAGAGAAAATATTAGAAGCAATCGATCAAGTAGGATCTCGTCCAGAGCGTTTACCAATCGCAATGGTATTGCCTATTGCCGGGGAAATAGAGGAGAAATTGTCGAATATTGCTGAAGTAATTCGTTTCTCTCGCGCTGGTAGTTTGCGCCGTGTTCGTGAAACAGTGAAAGATTTAGACTTTATCATTGCAACGACAGAACCAGCTGCAGTACGTGAGCATTTACTGCAATTTGATAATATGATTGAAGTAATCGCAAGTGGAGATACGAAAGTTTCTGTTCGTCTTCAATATGAATATGATATTTCAATTGATTTCCGTTTAGTACAACCAGAAGAATTTATTACAACTCTTCACCATTTCACAGGATCAAAAGACCATAACGTAAAAATGCGTCAAATCGCGAAAGATAGAGGCGAGAAAATTAGTGAGTACGGTGTAGAAAACTTAGAAACAGGTGAAGTGAGAACATTTGAAACAGAAGAGGAGTTCTTCGCTCATTTCGGTCTTCCATTTATCCCGCCAGAAGTGCGTGAAGATGGAAAAGAAATTGAATTAATTAAAGAGTATCCAAACTTAATTCAATTCTCTGATATACAAGGTGATTTACATATGCATACAACATGGAGTGACGGTGCTTTTTCAATTGAGGAAATGGTACAGGCATGTCGTGCTCGTGGATATAAGTTTATGGCGATTACCGACCATTCACAATACTTAAAAGTAGCGAACGGTTTAACGAAAGAGCGCCTTCGTGAACAAGCGAAAGAAATTGAACGCATGAATGAAAAGTATCCAGACATTACAATTTTACGCGGAATTGAAATGGATATTTTACCGGATGCAACACTTGATTTTGATGATGAAGTATTAGCAGAATTAGATTATGTTATTGGAGCGATTCACTCTAGCTTCTCACAAGACCGTGAAACGATTATGAAACGTCTTCGCACTGCGCTAGAGAATAAGCATGTCACAATGATTGCTCATCCGACAGGACGTCTTCTTGGACGCCGCACAGGCTATGATGTGGATACAGATTTATTAATTGAACTCGCAAAAGAAACAAATACAGTTTTAGAATTAAATGCGAATCCAAACCGTCTAGATTTAAGCGCGAAATTATTAAAACAAGCACAAGATGCTGGTGTAAAAGTAGCGATTAATACGGATGCTCATACACTTGAAATGTTAGAAGATATGGAAACAGGTGTAGCGGCAGCACGTAAAGGTTGGATTCAAAAAGATAACGTGATTAACACGTGGGATATTGAACGTTTATTAGACTATATTAAACGTAATAAGTAACACAAGGGGGACCTGCAACATGTTAGAAAGAACGTTGCGTGTATTAGAATATAATAAAGTAAAAGAACAATTACTTGAACATACAGCCTCTTCACTTGGTCGTGACAAAGTGAAGCATTTAGTGCCGAGCACTGATTTTGAAGAAATTGTAGAAATGCAAGATACAACGGATGAAGCAGCAAAAGTCATTCGTTTAAAAGGTAATGCACCATTAGGTGGTATTACGGATATTCGCTCAAATGTGAAGCGTGCAAAGATTGGAAGTATGTTAAGCCCAAATGAACTACTTGATATTGCCAATACGATGTATGGTAGTCGCAATATGAAACGTTTCATTGAAGATATGGTTGATAATGGTGTCGAGTTGCCAATTTTAGCAACTCATGTCGCTCAAATTGTATCTTTATATGATTTAGAAAAGAAAATTACAAATTGCATTGGTGACGGCGGAGAAGTAGTCGATAGCGCAAGTGATAAACTGCGTGGTATTCGTACTCAAATTCGTACTGCAGAAAGCCGTATTCGTGAAAAGTTAGAAAATATGACGCGTTCTTCAAACGCGCAAAAGATGCTATCTGACGCGATTGTAACGATCCGTAACGAACGTTACGTAATCCCAGTAAAACAAGAATACCGAGGCGTATATGGCGGTATTGTTCACGATCAATCAGCTTCTGGGCAAACGTTATTTATTGAACCGCAAGTCATTGTAGAATTAAATAACGCGCTTCAAGAAGCACGAGTGAAAGAAAAACAAGAAATTGAACGCATCTTATTGATGTTAACAGAAGAAGTGGCAGTAGAAGCGGGTATCGTTTTATCTAACGTAGAAGTAGTTGCGAATCTTGACTTCATTTTTGCGAAAGCTTTTTATGCGAAGCGTATTAAAGCAACGAAGCCAATCGTAAATAACGAGCGTTATATGGATTTAAGACAAGCGCGCCATCCGCTTATTGATCCAGAAATTATCGTGCCGAATAACATTATGTTAGGTAAAGATTTCACGACAATTGTTATTACAGGACCGAATACAGGTGGTAAAACAGTTACGCTGAAAACAGTTGGTATTTGTGTATTAATGGCGCAATCTGGTCTTCATATTCCAGTAATGGATGAGTCAGAGATTTGTGTATTTAAAAACATTTTTGCTGATATTGGTGATGAGCAATCGATTGAACAAAGTTTAAGTACGTTCTCCTCACATATGGTGAACATTGTTGATATTTTAGAAAAAGCTGATTTCGAAAGCTTAGTTTTATTCGATGAATTAGGTGCTGGAACAGACCCGCAAGAAGGGGCTGCATTAGCAATTTCAATTTTAGATGAAGTATGTAATCGTGGTGCTCGCGTTGTTGCTACGACGCATTATCCAGAATTAAAAGCATACGGATATAACCGTGAGCAAGTTATTAATGCGAGCGTTGAGTTCGACGTGAACACGTTAAGCCCAACGTATAAATTATTAATCGGTGTACCAGGACGTAGTAATGCTTTCGAAATTTCGAAGCGCCTTGGCTTATCTGATCGCGTGATTGATCAAGCTCGTAACCACATTAGTACAGATACAAACAAAATTGAAAATATGATTGCGAAGTTAGAAGAAAGTCAAAAGAATGCAGAGCGTGACTGGAACGAAGCAGAAGCACTTCGTAAGCAATCTGAAAAACTACATCGCGAATTACAGCGTCAAATTATTGAATTTAATGATGAGCGCGATGAAAAATTATTAAAAGCGCAAAAAGAAGGGGAAGAAAAAGTCGAAGCTGCAAAGAAAGAAGCAGAAGGCATTATTCAAGAACTTCGTCAATTGCGTAAAGCACAGCTTATAAACGTGAAAGACCATGAGCTAATTGAAGCGAAGAGCCGTCTAGAAGGCGCAGCACCAGAGCTTGTGAAGAAACAAAAAGTAAACGTGAAAAACACAGCGCCAAAACAACAATTACGTGCAGGCGATGAAGTAAAAGTATTAACGTTCGGTCAAAAAGGTCAATTACTTGAAAAGGTAAGTGATACAGAGTGGAGCGTACAAATTGGTATTCTGAAGATGAAAGTGAAAGAATCCAATATGGAATACATTAATACACCGAAGCAAACTGAGAAAAAAGCAGTTGCAAGTGTGAAGGGTAGAGATTACCACGTTTCATTGGAACTTGATCTTCGCGGTGAACGTTATGAAGATGCAATGATGCGCGTTGAAAAATATTTAGACGATGCACAGCTTGCAAGCTATCCTCGTGTATCAATCATTCACGGTAAAGGAACAGGAGCACTTCGCCAAGGTGTACAAGATTATTTGAAGAAGCATCGCGGTGTGAAGAATTACCGTTACGGTGACATGGGCGAGGGAGGCCTAGGCGTAACAGTTGTCGAATTAAAATAGCAAACAACGAAACAAAGGGGAAACCATTATATGTTTATGGACAAACTTGCAAAAGTATTGTTAGCTTGTTGTGGAATATTTTTGGTGATTGGGGTTATTTATTTAGTTGTTTTTGCGAAGTAAACGAGCGTCAATCGTGGCATAATGATATTGCCATAGATTGACGCTTTTAATATATATGAAAAGGAATAAAATATGAAAATCAACCAATACATAAGCGCAGCAAAATCTTGCTCAAGACGCGAAACAGACCGCCTTATTAAAGCAGGAAGCGTAGCTATTAACGGTGAAATTTGTAAGCACGGTGCACTCGTGAGTGATGGTGATGTTGTAACGATTGATGGACTGGTTATTGCCAAAGAAGAGAAGGAAAAGGTGTATATCGCCTTTCATAAACCAGTTGGCATTACTTGTACAGCAGCCGATCATATTGAAGATAATATTATTGATTATATTAATTATCCAGAGCGTATCTTTCCTGTTGGACGATTAGATAAAGCGTCGGAAGGACTTATTTTATTAACGAATGACGGCGGGATTGCGAATCAAATTTTACATGGTGATCATGAGCATGAGAAAGAATATGTTGTTACTGTCGATAAGCCGTTTACAGATTGGTTTATTAATGAGATGTCCAGCGGTGTAAAGATTAAAGATGGAATGACGAAGCCATGTAAAGTGACGAGAGTGGATCAATCTACATTTCGGATCGTTTTAACACAAGGAATGAACAGACAAATTCGTAGGATGAGTCGTGCTTTCGGGTTTACTGTAACTAAGCTAAAGCGAATTCGCATTATGAATATAGAGCTAGATAATCTAGAAGTGGGAAAATGGCGTAGCGTTACAGCTGAGGAATTAGAAATATTAATAGGGCAGTTATAGGGAGGGAAAATTTTCTCCCTATATTTTTTTGTCAGAAAAAATAAAACTATTGATTTTTTAAAAAATAGCCCATATAATAAAAAACAACAAGTTTCGACAAGATATTTTATAAAAGTAATGATGAGGACATGAGTTGTTTTTGACGATTCTCAGAGAGGGGAGCCTAGGCTGTGAGCTTCCTAATACGGAAAGACAAACTTACCACCTCTAAACTTCAAGAGTGAACTGCATGATGCATTGTAATTCTTGGCGGATAAAACCGTTATCAATTTACACGAGCTATAAAATGAGCTTATTTTGTTATAAATTCATTTTATTAGAATAAGGGTGGAACCACGATTTCAACACTCGTCCCTTTGTTAGGGACGGGTGTTTTTTGCGTTCTTTTACGGGGAAGTATGCTTGAAAGGGGACATATGACGGATTTTGATTCAGAATATTTTGTCAATAAATCATTTAGGAGGTTAGTAGAAATGAAATCATCTTTAAAGTTTTCTGAGATGTTTGCAATAAGTTTAATGTTATTTGCACTATTTTTTGGTGCAGGTAATATGATTTTTCCGCCAGCGTTAGGACAAGGTGCTGGAACAGATGTATGGATTGCGTTGTTTGGTTTCATCGTAACAGGTGTTGGGTTGCCTTTATTAGGAGTTATCGTTATCGCTCTAAAGGGAGATATTAATGAGCTAGCGGGACGTGTACACCCTGTATTCGCACTTGTTTTTATCACTGCAATTTATTTATGTTTAGGCGTATTCGTAAGTGTTCCACGTACAGGAACTGTTGCTTATGAAATGAGTGTTGCACCGTTTTTACCAAGTGAGATAGCTGGTCAATCGTATCCACTTGTTATCTTTACATTCATTTTCTTTGCCGTAACTTTCTATTTAGCTTTAAACCCATCGAAATTAGTGGGCCGTATCGGTAAAGTATTAACTCCGATTTTATTAGCTGTTATTGCAATTATTGTAGTGAAAGCACTTATTACACCAATTGGAGAATTTGGTGCACCGACAGAAGCATATAGTGCTCCGCTCTTTAAAGGGTTTATTGATGGATATTTAACTTTAGATGGACTTGCAGCACTTGTATTCGGAAATGTTGTTATTAATTCGTTAAAAGCAAAAGGTGTTACAAATAAGAACAGCATTGCAAAAGTAACAATCTTTGCAGGATTTATTGCAGCGCTCGGATTACTTCTTGTTTATTTAGCGCTTGCTTACCTTGGAGCTTCTAGTGTTTCTCTTGGAATGGGAGCAAATGGAGGAATTATTTTAACAAACGTTGTAAATCATTTATTTGGTAGCCACGGCACTCTATTACTAGGAATCGCAATTACAGCAGCATGTTTAACAACTTCTGTAGGTATTGTTGCAGCTTGTGGGGAATATTTTTCTTCCTTATTACCAAAGCTTTCTTATCAAAAAGTCGTTTTCATTTTCTGTGTATTAGCATTTATGGTAGCGAATCTTGGGTTAACTCAGTTAAATGCATTAGCATTACCAATTTTAATAGCGATTTACCCAATTGGTATCGTGCTGATTATATTATCACTTGTTGAAAACTATATTCGTCTTCCATTAGTAATGTATGTAGGCGGTATTGTAGGAGCGTTCATGATCAGCTTCTTCGATGGATTGCACAATGCGAATCTTCAAATTGAGGCATTAGCACCTGTCTTAAATAAAATTCCATTATATAGTGTAGGGATCGGTTGGTTAGTTCCTGCTCTAGTAGGTATTGTAATTGGATATGTCATTTCTTTGTTTCAAAAGCAAGAAGTTGCTGTAGAAAAATAGTGAAAAGAGGCTTTCTGTGAAAGAAAGTCTCTTTTTTTGTAGAAAAAATTACATATAGGGAAATTTAGATATTAAAAAATTTATACGTAATATAGTTGACAAAAAAATTAGCATTAGGCTAAGATTGACTTAGTTGTGGAAATATTGGAAGGAAGTGAGGAGTGAAAGGTATAAAGTTTTCTATAACGATATCATTTTTATAGATAGAGGTGATAGAGTAGTTGAATGGTAGTTTTATTTTTTTTGAGCTTCATTGAGAATGATAATCAACAAAAAAATAGGGACTTATGTTAAAATGCGAATCGCTCTTTATAAGGAATAGGGAGGGATATTATTTTTAACATGAACTGAGAATGATAATCAATAATATCTATGTTACATAAACAAATTACAGGTAAATAATGATAGAGGATTATTATTTTTTTCTCATAAATTGAGAATAATTATCATTTTCAAAAAGTATGGATGAAGGATAAACAAGGAGGAAGTAAGCCAAATGAGAAAGATTTCTGTATTACCCGCTTTTATTATAACGTTCGTATGTATGCTAGCTTTTCTTGTCATGCCATATGGGAAAGTTTCAGCACAACTAGCTGACGGTACTTATGATATTAACTATGTCATTCAAAAAGCGGAAAATGCTTCAGCATCTATGGCAAATGATTATTTTGAGAAACCAGCTAAGCTAGTTGTGAAAAAGGGCGAAATGAGAGTACAAATTCCGATGAATCATAGTGCTTGGATTACAGAATTTAAAGCACCTGAGAACGGGAATTTTGTTGATGCAAAAGTTGTTAGTAAAGATGAATCTGCAGATAAAAGAACTGTAGAGTTTAAAATAGACGATTTATCTAAACCAGCAGCTGCAAAAATTCACGTTGTTGTACCAAACGTAAATTATGACCATAACTACACAATCCGCTTTGCGTTTGATGCAAATGTAAAAGCGGCAGGTGGAGAAAATAAAGCAACTACTGCAACAAAGAAGAATGATCAAACAAAAACAGATACACAAGTAAAAGAAGAAGTGAAGAAAGAAGAGAATAAAGAAGCAAATAAAGAGGCGAACAAAGGAACAAATGAAAGTGGTAAAGCTGAAAAAACAGATAATCCAAAAACAGGCGATGAAGCACGCATCGGATTATTTGCAGCGTTAATTCTTATTTCAGGTGTTTTCTTAATTCGTAAAGTACGTCAAAACTAAATAAAGGAGCGTTATTCCATTGAATAGATATCTTAAAATTGTTGTTGCGATGTGTTTAATGATATTTACATTCATCTCAACATTACAACCTCTTGCAGTTCAAGCAGCTACTAAATTAGCCGATGGTGAATATTCAATTGGTTTTCAAGTTATTAAAGACACGTCAGATGAAATATCTAAAATGAATGACTATGTTATAAGTCCAGCTACTTTAAAAGTAAAAGATGGTAAACAAAAAGTCTCATTTACTTTAAAGAATAGTGAATGGATTACGAAGTTTACAACAGAAAAAGCTGGTCAGTTTGTTGATGTAAATGTGCTAGGTGAGGATAAAGAGAAGAATACTAGAGTAGTAGAATTCGATGTAGTCGATGTAGCAAACCTTTTAAATGGAAAAGTAAAAGTAGATATCGATGCGATGGATTATCATCATGTTTTTGACGTTCGAATTAAATTTGATTCAAGTAGCATTACACTAATTAAGGCAGAAAAACCAAATGAAAAAGAGGATCCAGCAAATAAGCCAGATCCAAATGAAAAACCGGATCCAAGTCAGAAGCCCGACCAAAAGCCTGACTCAGATCAACAACCCAATTCTAACACAATTAACGATGGGAATTATAGCATTCCATTTAAAGTGTTAAAAGATAAGACAGATGAAGAATCTAGAATGAAAGACAAGTTAATAAGTCCAGCCGTATTAAAAGTAGAAAACGGTAAGAAAAAAGCGACTGTAACATTAACAGATAACGCATCAATTAAAAATTTCCAAACAGAAAAAGATGGTTCATTTGTTGATGCAAAAGTAATCAGTGAAAATAAAGAGAAAAATACAAGAGTAGTAGAATTTGAAGTAGACAATTTATCTAAAAAGTTAAATACAAAAGTATTTATTGAAGTGGCATCACAAAATTATAAACAAACGCATGAATTACAACTTCAATTTAATCAAGAAAAACTTGAGTCAATTAAGGACGAAGAGAAACAACCAGAAGTAGAAAAACCAACTATTGAAACAATTAAAGATGGAGATTATAGCATTCCATTTAAAGTGTTAAAAGACAAGACAGATGAAGAATCTAGAATGAAAGAAAATGTAATAAGTCCAGCCGTATTAAAAGTAGAAAACGGTAAGAAAAAAGCGGTTGTAACGTTAAAAGATAACGCATCAATTAAAAATTTCCAAACAGAAAAAGATGGTTCATTTGTTGATGCAAAAGTAGTAAGTGAAGATAAAGAGAAAAATACAAGAGTGGTAGAGTTCGAAGTAGACAATTTATCTAAAAAGTTAAATACAAAAGTATTTATCGAAGTGGCATCAAGAAATTATAAACAAACGCATGAATTACAACTTCAATTTAATCAAGAAAAACTTGAGCCAATTAAGAACGAAGAAAAGCAACCAGATGGTGATAAGAAGCCAGAGGTAGAGAAACCAGAAGTAGAGAAGCCGAATGTTGAAACAATTAAAGACGGCGAATACAGCATCAATTTCAAAGCTTTAAAAGATCAATCAGAAGAAATTTCAATGATGAACACGTACACGAAGAGTCCAGGCGTGTTAAAGGTGAAAGATGGTAAAAAATATGTATCATTCACATTAACGAACAGTGCGTGGATTACAAAGTTTGAATTTGAGAAAAATGGTTCGTTCGTTGATGCAAGTGTATTAAGTGAAGATAAAAAAGCTGATACACGCGTAGTGGAAGTAGCGGTAGATGATTTATCAAAAAAATTAAATGCAAAAGTAAAAGTAGATATCGATTCAATGAATTATCACCATTTCTATGACATTCAATTTGCATTTGATAAAGGTAGCATTAAACCGTTAGACAACCAAGGCGGAAACGATAACCAAGGCGGAAACGATAACCAAGGCGGAAACGATAACCAAGGCGGAAACGATAACCAAGGCGGAAACGATAACCAAGG